>JAFUBI010000125.1 GCA_017460285.1 Oscillospiraceae bacterium
CAGAATGACTTTTCTGTAGTATAATTATACCACAATAAGGCATATCAGTTGGCGGAATATCCTGATGAAGTATCAAAGTATTACTGGAAGCTCTATTTCTGGAGTTTGTCCTACTTTATCGGTTCTGTAAGCGACCGAACGGTATCAGCAGTAAAGAGCTATATCAATGGGCAAAAAGAAGATTAGCCGATTCACCCACGTCTGACTCACAGAATCACGCGTGGTACTCTCGGCGGTGGATAGAGTTAGGTTTCGCACAGTTTTGAACCATCATTTGAGGAGATAGTACAGGATGGGATTGTTCGACATATGTCTACTTTTTCATTTATTTATAGGGATAAGAACCTATTTGTTTGGGCTTTTATGAATAATTCAGGTTAAAGGATGTAAGAGGGGAAAATGGAAACAAAAGATATTAAGATCAGAGATCCATATGTTTTAGTCCATGAAGGTCAGTATTTCTTATACGGAACACGCAGTGAGACGGCGTTTTTTGGACAGGCATATGGATTCGATGTATATGTGAGTTGTGACCTCAAGAATTGGGAGGGACCATTCGAAGTTTTCCACAGGCCGGACAATTTTTGGAGCCGAAAAAGCTATTGGGCACCTGAAGTCTATTTTTATGGTGAACAATTCTACATGTTCGCAACTTTTGCTGATGAGAAAAAAGGCTTAGGAACAGCTGTCTTAATATCGGATTCCCCAATGGGACCGTTCCATCTGTGGTCTGACGGATATGCTACTCCCAAGAACTGGAGGTGTTTGGATGGAACGCTTCACATTGCAAAAGATGGGACTCCTTACATGGTTTTTTGCCATGAGTGGAGGCAGATACACGATGGAACGATCTGTGCGATTGAGATGTCTAAAGACCTAAAAAAGAGTATTGGTGAACCCTGGAAACTATTTTCAGCATCTCAAGCAGAGCCTTTTGTAAAAAAGTATTTCTTTAGAAATTACATCACAGACGGACCGTTCCTGATTCGTACTCAAGACGGAGTTCTCCACATGCTTTGGTCTACTTCCGCCAAAACAGGGTATGTGGAGGCTGTAGCACATTCAGATACAAACGAATTGTTGGGCAATTGGACCATCGAAGATAAACCGATCTACGATCATGACGGCGGCCACGGGATGATCTTTGAAGATCTGTCCGGAAGATATTGGCTGGTGCTCCATTATCCGAACACGTTTGGAAAGGAACACCCACGTTTTATGGAGTTGGAGTACAACGAGAACGGACATTTTGCTGTGAT
This sequence comes from Oscillospiraceae bacterium, assembly GCA_017460285.1. Lineage (GTDB taxonomy): Bacteria > Bacillota > Clostridia > Oscillospirales > Ruminococcaceae > RUG11783. The sequence continues at coordinate 1,260 of JAFUBI010000125.1, forward strand.
TGAAAAACCATAAGGATATAGTATAGCGTATAGGCGGATCGAGTGATCGTTGATCTCTTTGGGGGGTTTCAGAAGATATATGCGAGAATTAGACAAACAGTTCTTTTTCAGAGGAATTAAAAAAACTTTGCGCGAAGAGTTTGGCGATGCGCAAAGCAAAAAGATGTGGGAAGAAGCCTGCGACGAATATGACAGGATCTTAGTGGAGGATCCTTCCCTGAAAGAACACAAAGGAACTATGGCGATACCCGCTGTGGCGCTTTTCCGAGTTCTGTCAAATCGCGGTGTGGATGCGGAAGAGTTGTTGAATGGATATGGAAGACAGATGGGCGTCAAATTCGCAAGTATCGTACATGGTATCACTTCCATTCCCGGTGTGTCGAACTACCTTTGGAAAAACATTTGGAAGATCATGGACAAGATGAGCAGCGAGGAACTGGGATATCGAAGAAGGATCGTCAGCGAACCGCCGGAGATGTATGGGGTGGACATCCTTTCCTGTCCCTACCACGAGGTGTGTAAAGAACTGGGGAGCGAAAGAGCTGCGCTCTGTATCTGTAGCATGGATCTGGAATACATGAAGGGATTCCACCACATCCGGTATGAGAGGGAATCCTCCGTGGCAGATGGTGCAGACTGCTGCAGGTATCGTCTGCGATTCGACGAGAATAAGAAGTGATCTCAGAACCTAAAAAAACAAGTGACGAACGACTGAATTGGATATTGGCTATGTTGGAAAGAGAAAGAGATCACGAAACAGATCAAAGTATCCGTGGGAATGGAGGCAAGCATGACATTTGATCCGCTCAACGGGTTCGGGGCAGGGTTCGTAATACTCTTGCTGATCCCGAACATCGTATATGCTTTGAGAAACAGAGGCGAGAAAAACGATTGCACAAACAGGATCCTGAACCTAATGGAGCAGGTGGGAAGATATGCTTGCATCGTCCTCATGTGGCTGCCTTTGGGTGTTTGGAAGTTTGGCTTTCCAAACGTGACCGAGACGCTGCTGTATTTTGCAGTGAATATCGTATCGCTGATCTTATATTGGATCCTATTTTCGGTGTATACGAGGAGGAAGAGCAGAAAGATCGCACTGGCTCTCGCAGTTTTACCTTCGCTGATCTTTTTCTTCAGCGGATCGTTTTTGAGGCACTGGCTGCTCGTGCTGTTCGCTGTTGTGTTTGCGGTCGGACATGTTGGAACCACGATGCAGAACACGAAACTATTAGAGAGAACCGAGTAGAGTTTGTAACAAAAGGTTAATGGAGCGCTAGACATTGGACAACAAGGAGTGACCACTGCTCGCTTAAACGGAGAGAGAAATGTACAAGTTTGATTCGTCCCTGATCCGGGGAACGATGCTGAAAAGAAAAAGCCAGTTCACTGCTCTGGCAGAGATCGATGAAGTGGAACAGATCGTCCATATTCCCACAACGAATCGTATCGGGGATGTAGAAAACAAAGAACTGCCCATTCTTTTGTCATATCATGACGACCCTAAGCGGAAACTGAAATACGACATTGAAGCGGTCCTTCTCTCGGATGACGACAATTGGGTCGGGATCAACCAGATCCTGTCCAACAAGATTGTGGAACATATGTTCAGGATGCATGAGTTGGATGAGATCGTCTCAGAGTATGACAGTATCCAGAGAGAGGTGAATCTTGGAGTATCCAAATTGGACTTCAAAGTAGGGGACACCTATCTGGAAGTGAAGACACCTCTCACCACGATCAACGTGAAGTATGGGCAAAACATCAAGGTGTTGCCTCCCAAACCCTTTTCTTCCACGGACCGCATGGTGAAGCACGTGAGAGAATTGGCAGGCTCTCTCAAGGATCACGAGAGAGCCATCGTTCTTCAGGTATTTCAATATCGTATCACGGAGAGAAAAGAGAGACTGAGATCCACTCACTACGAGGAAGTATCCCGGACCATACGGGAAGCAGCGGAAATGGGAGTCGAATTTTGGGAATTGCAAATGGATTTCCGCCCAGGGGGAGTTTCCTTGTATAATGTATCTAGAAGCACAGATCTTTAAAGTCGAAACAGCGACAGATCAATATAGTTTTTATATATTCTTGAAAATGAGCGAAAGTATTCGAAGGAACGGAGGTGACCGCATTGATCGCTTTTAGATGTCCTCACTGCGGAGGAGACATCAGTTATGACCCTTCCGAGGGAAAGATCGTTTGCGCCTATTGCGACAGCGTGCTCACGCTGGATGAGGTGAACAACTCCCTGAAGGACAAGTCCACCTATCTCACGCATCTGTTGGAGTGCACACAGTGCGGAGCGAAGATCTACGCCACAGACACGACCACAGCTACTTTCTGCAGTTTCTGTGGATCTTCTGTTGTGCTAAGCGAGAGACTGGTGGAGGAGAAGAAACCGGATTATATCATCCCTTTCAAGGTCTCCAAAGCAAAAGCGGTAAAGAGTTATAAGGAGAAGATACGGAAGACGCTCCTTGCCCCGGACTGGCTTACGGAGGAAGGCAACGTGGAGAAGTTCCGCGGAATCTACATGCCTTTCACGCTGTTCAGCTACAAGTATCACGGAAAGTATACTGGCCCCGGCACTATGTCCTTCGTGGACAGACGCGGAAGGACAGACTACGATGTCTATCGGGAATACGAACTGCAGGACGCTCCTGTCACGGTGGACTACAATTTCCTGCCGGTGGACGGATCCAGCGCTTTCCCGGATTCTATGAGCCGTGCGGTATTGCCTTACACCAACCGCAAACTCATACCCTTTGATTATCCCTATTATGCCGGCTTCTACGCGGACAGCGCGGATGTGGATATGCACATCTATGAGGATAAATACCGCTCCCTTGTCGAGAGGGACATCAGTGAGAGACGGAACCTCAGCAGCGCTGGGATCAGCGTGGATCCGGTGAACATCCTCAAGGACATCAAACTGGAGCAGCAAACGGAAAGTGCATCGTTCCCGGTCTGGTTCCTTTCAATTCGCAACAAAAAACGCATAAGCTATGCTGCAGTCAACGGAGAGACCGGCGAGATCGCAGCGGATATCCCCATCGATTTCGTGAAGTTCCTGAGGTTTGCCCTTATTCTGGCTGGTCTGTTCTCCATCGTATTCAACCTACTGTTTACTCTGACTCCGGGAAAGTTGATGGCTATCGCTTCGGTCACTGCTTTTGCTCAGCTTCTCATGGCGGGCGAGCTGATCAACGACACCTACCGGAGATCCAGACATTTGGACGATGCAGGGTATTCCGGAGTGGATCAGGACAAGATCGTAGTGAACAAGAGTGCTCTCAAGAGTAGGTCTACCCTCAATATCGCGCTGAGATTCATATTCCGCTTTATCGTTGGGACCTTCATTTGGATCCTGTCCGTTGGTCTCCTCATCGTCCTCGATATCGAGAGTTCCTTCATCATCGGTGTGGTCCCATTTGCCCTCATGATCTGGTTTATCGCTGCGGGGGTCTTCAACTACAGGGGATATCGGATCAAAAAGAAGAACGCTCCTTTTTTATACAAACTGGCGGTCCAGATCAAGCCCATCGCTGCTATCGTGGTAAACCTATACATGAAAGCGGTGTACCCCAATCAGGACGAGATCCTCTATGCAGCTGTTCTGTTTGGCATTCTAATGATCATCCTAACTTCTTTAGATGTTATCCGTATGCAGAACCGGTTCACGATGCGGGATCTGCCCCTCTTCACAGAAAAGAGAGGAGGTGACCGGTAATGGCAAAGAAGAAGAAAAAGAAACTGGACATCATGGAGAAACTCAGCAACGTCTCCACCAGAACATGGCGGATCGCTGCCCTGCTGGCACTGGCAGTCATGCTCTTGCCCATCGTTTTCGACCTTCTCATCCCGGACAAGGATGTCAACAACAGCGGCGTCTCAGTAAGTGACCTGGTCGTCATTCAGGATTACGCGGATCTCCTCACGGACGATGAGGAACAAAAACTGCGCAGTCACATGCTGCCCATCACTCAGTACGGCGGTGTCGCGTTCTATACCAACGGGGCGGATACCTACCAGTCCTCCGCTTCGGATTTCGCCAAGAAGGCATTCCGGGACAACTTCGGGACATCCAGCGGCACAGTTTTCGTCATCGATATGTACAACCGGGAGATCTACATCTTCTCGGACGGCGCCATCTATCGGACGATCACCAAGAGCAAAGCGCTCACCATCACAGACAACACCTATCGCTACGCTTCCAGAGGGGACTACTATGGATGTGCCGCGGAAGCTTTCGATGAGATCGCTCTGCTGCTTCAGGGAGACAGGGTTCCCCAGTACATGAAGCACATCTGTAATGCCCTCATCTCTCTGTCCCTGTCTCTCGCTATCGTATTCTGGATCGCGAACCTGCGCACCAGGATGCAGATGGCAGACGAGGCTGCTGTGTTCAACGAGGTGGCTGTGAAGAACTTCACCCTCAGCGGCGCTCGCCGCTCTACCCTGGTAAAGGAACGCAGGACGCGCCATGTGGAGTATGAAAGCTCCGGCGGCGGAGGCGGCGGAGGCGGTGGAGGAGGCGGCGGTGGCGGCGGTTCCTCCGGTGGCGGAGGCGGTCACGGCTTCTAATGCAGCCTGCTGCTTTCAGCGAATAAAACTTAAAACGTGTTAAGCAATGATTCAAAATATATGACAAAAAAGCAGAAAAAAGTATTGAAGATACTGGCAGGCAACCTGGCGATCCTGGTTGCCATTGCTTTGCTGTGGGCTTTTCTGCTGAACCCCAAAGTGCGCTTCACAGAGGAAGCGCCTGTTCTGGAAAAGGGAGAGGACTATCCCGCTCTCCGTTTTATCCAGAAGGCCAACGGAGAGGTGACTCCGGAGAGGGCTTCCCTGGACACGGAGGAAGTTGGTGAACATCAGATCTCCTATTCGGTGAAGAGGGGACTGTTCACCAAGACCTACGAACTGAATTATACCGTTGTGGATACCACGCCTCCCCGGATCACGGTCCTCACGGACAAGGTGGTCCTGGATGTGGGAACTCCCTATACCGAGGAAGAAATGCGTTCAAACATCCTGGTGGATGAAGGCGAACTGTCTTTTGAGACCGATTACGATCCCGCTTTTTCCGGCGATTATTACGTGACGGTCACAGCGGTGGACGGATCCGGAAACCGCTCTGCTGCCAGGTACGACATCTTCGTGGGAGATAAAGAAGCACCGGTCGTGTTCCGAAGCGGAAACGGCACGGTGATCGAGGTGGGGGATGAGTTCCATGTGGAGAAGGTCATCAGCTACGGGGACAATGTGGATCCGTCTCCGGTGCTGGAGACCAGCGGGTCTATAAATGTTTACGAGGTGGGAAAACAGACCATGCACGCCTCTCTTACAGACGCTTCCGGAAACCGGACGGACTGGGACATCACGGTGGAAGTGGTGGAGGAGATCGAGGCGGACAAACCGTCTGAAGAGTTCTATCCGTTCTCGGAGTTCATGGCGGACCACGCCGGAGAGGGAAAGTTTGGTATCGACGTGTCCAGGTGGCAGGGAGATATCGACTTTAACAAGATCAAGGCTGCCGGATGCGAGTTCGTGATCATGAGGATCGGATACTCCGAAAATGGGGAACTGTTCCTGGACAAATACTTTGAACAGAACTTCGAAGGCGCGAAAAACGCCGGGATGCCCTTTGGCGTCTATGTGTTCAGTTACGACAACAACGAAGAAGACGTGCGTTCTTCCACCCAGATGCTGATCCAGGCGTTGAACGGGGAACAGTTAGCACTGCCTGTCGTCTTCGACTGGGAGAACTTCGGATCCTTCCAGAACTATGACCTCAGTTTCCAGGGGCTGAACCACTTGTACGATGTCTTCGAGGAGGAAGTGACCGGAAGCGGATACGACTGCATGTTATATGGCAGCAAGTTCTACCTGACTTCCGTATGGAAACATACCGACACCAGACCTGTCTGGCTCGCCCACTTCACCAGCAAGACCAACTATGAGGGACCGTACAGGATCTGGCAGGCTTCCGCCATCGGACGGATCGACGGAATAAACGCTTACGTGGATATGAATATCCTTTACGACTAGAGAGACGATGCAAAGAGCAACAGTTACGATCGATAAAAACTTATACAAAGTATACCCGAATATCCGGCTGGGACTCCTGCAGTTTCAGGCGGATGTGGAAGGACCGGACGACGCCTTTTGGACCCATATGGACGAGGAGGTCCTGCCTGCAATCAGGAAAGATATAGAAGGCAAGGAGTGGAGTGAGATACCCGGGATACGGGGAAGCCGCGCAGCGTACAAAGCATTCGGAAGAAATCCCGGGAGGTATAGAGTATCCTCGGAATCGTTGATCCGCAGGGTGAGGCGCGGTGATGAGCTGTACCACATCAACTCAGTTGTGGACGTGAACAACCTGATCTCCGTAAAGAGCGGGCTGTCTGTAGGCTCCTATGACCTGGGCAAGGTCCAGGGAGCGATAACTCTGCGAAAGGCTGTGCAGGGCGAGGGATATATCGGGATCGGGAAAGAGTTCCTGGATATGGAGAATATGCTCGTCCTGGCAGATAGCGAGGGAATATTCGGTTCTTCCATGTCAGATTCCACCAGGACGATGGTAACGGAAGAAGCGAAGAAAGTGCTTGTAGCGATCTACTGTTTTGAAGACCTCGATTTGGATGGACTTCTGGAGGACGCGAAACGGTCCTTTGAAAAATATGCGCGAGCAAGAAATATCGAGTCCTGGATCCTTTGAGAGACCCAGAACAGAAAAAGGGGAATTGCAGAAAGAACGCGAGCAGAGCTCCAAGTAGAAATGCAAAATACCAGATACCACCTCTTGTAATATGGTGTATAATGGTATTAGTTAGCGGAGGCTAACTCTTATCTACTTGGAGGTTTTTTGTATGAATAAAGAAATGCTTGACCGTATGTCGAATGCTCCCGGTTTTATCGCTGCACTGGACCAGAGCGGCGGAAGTACACCAAAAGCGCTGAAAGCTTACGGATTGGATGAATCTGCATGGAGCACAGAGGAAGAGATGTTCGATCTCGTTCACGCCATGCGCACTCGCATCATCAAGAGCCCGTCATTCACGAGCGAGAAGATCCTAGGAGCGATCCTCTTTGAGATGACTATGGATCGCACCATCGATGGGAAATATAGTTCAGAATACCTGTGGGAAGAAAAGGGCATCGTTCCTTTCCTCAAGATCGACAAGGGTCTTGCAGAACTGGAAAATGGTGTACAACTCATGAAACCCATCCCAGGTCTGGATGAGCTCCTCGCCCGCGCCAATGAGCGACACATCTTCGGAACGAAGGAGCGCTCAGTCATCAAGGAATTGAACGAGGAAGGGATCAAAAAGATCGTGGAGCAGCAGTTTGACCTGGCTAAAAAAGTCTGTGCTGCCGGTCTTGTTCCCATTATCGAGCCAGAAGTGGACATACACTGCCCGGATAAGGCGGAAGCAGAGGCTGTTTTGAAGAAATACCTGAAAGCCTGTTTGGATACCCTGAAGGATACCGATAAGGTCATGTTCAAACTCACTATTCCCACCGTTGAGAACTTCTACGCGGATCTCATGGAGGATGACCGTGTTGTCCGCGTTGTGGCTCTGTCCGGTGGATACAGCCGCGAATTGGCTAACGAGTTGCTTGCGAAGAATCACGGTCTTATCGCCAGTTTCTCAAGAGCGCTTGCAGAGGGACTCTGTGCCCAAATGACGGATGAAGAATTCAACGCTACACTGGGTGAATCTGTAAACAGTATCTTTGAGGCATCTGTGAAATAACACTATTTTTAAAGATCAAAGTCCTGCCTTTATTTACGAGGCAGGGCTTTTGTCATTCGTTGATGTGTTCCGAACGGAATCCAGACCGATAAGTATTCTTATTAGCACAAAGACTTGGTATAGTATGCTTATAAGGAGGCATACAGCGATGGAGGAAAACAGAAAAATACAAGCGAGTGCAGGAGGGTCTTTCCGAACGCTTATCATCCATGACTTGAATACAGAAGACGAATTGAACCGCATTATACCAGACCGCGACGGTATGAGAGTGATCTCTGATGACTGCACGATCCATCCTTGTGTCGGTTGTTTCGGTTGCTGGAACCGTGATCCCGGAAGATGTGTCATTAAAGATGGATACGAAAACATGGGGTTCCTCATCCATCATGCAGAGGAAGTGAGGGTCATCAGCAGGTATACCTACGGCGGTTTTTCCTCCTTCGTGAAGAACGTTTTCGATCGGAGTCTTGGGTATGTATTGCCTCACTTTGAGATCGTGGAAGGCGAGATGCATCACAGGAAGCGCTACGCAGAGGACAAACCGTTCACTTTCTACTTTTATGGTGACAATATCGGTTCGGAGGAGAAGGAAACAGCAAAACGCTATGTGAAGGCAGTGTGTACCAACATCCGAGGTACTGTAAAAGAAGTTGTGTTTCTCGATAGTGAGTCGGAAACAAAAAAAGAACCGCTCTTACCAATGGACAGAGACGAAAAAGTCGCGATGTTGAACTGCAGCATGCGGAAAAAGAACTCATACAAGCTAGCTCTGGAACTGGAAAAGAAACTGGGCAAGGAAACAGTACTTCTCAATTTGTCAGAGTTCCATAATAATCATCCTGGTTTGGCAAAAGACCTGGAGGAGGTCTCTGACATCGTCTTGTGCACACCTTTGTATGTGGACGGCTTGCCGTCCCAACTCATCCGTTTTCTGGAGTTTTGGGGAAAAGAGTATCATGGCAGTTCGAAGCGCATTTATTGTTTGGCAAACATGGGACTGTACGAGAGCCAGCAGTTGAAAAATCTTCTGTCACAGGTCCGTCAGTGGACCACGGCGATGGATTTCTCCTACTGTGGGTCGCTGGCTGTGGGAGCAGGAGAACTCGTGGGAGCTTTCTTGGACATGGGAAGGATCGACCTGCGGCCTCTGACAGGAATCAACAAGGCTATGGAAGAACTGGCGGAAGCG
>JAFUBI010000126.1 GCA_017460285.1 Oscillospiraceae bacterium
TCCTGAAGGTCTGCGGTCTTTATGAGTTCAGGGAGTGGCGTATTTCTGCTCTAGCCGATGGTCAGCGCAAGAGGGTGACGATCGCTGCCATTCTGGTGTTGGATCCCAAGATCATCATTTTGGATGAACCCACTGCCGGACAGGACTTCCGCCACTACACGGATATCATGGAGTTTCTCAGGAGCCTCCGGGATCTTGGAATCACCATTATCATGATCACGCATGACATGCACCTGATGCTTGAGTATGCAGAGCGCTCGATCGTTCTCTGCGATGGAGAGATCATAGCGGACACCAGTTCCGCCGATCTGCTGACTGACCTTTCTATAGTGAAACTGGCGGATCTGAAGGAAACTTCGCTCTACGATCTGGCGCTGAGATGCGGCATCGATGACGCAACAGCTTTTGTACAGTGTTTTATCGATTACGACAGAGAGGTTCGCAGCCATGGTATTTAATTATATTGAGCGTGATTCCATCATTCACGGCATGACTGGCTCCTCGAAACTGCTCGGTCTGCTCCTTTGGACTTTCGCGGCAATGGTGACTTTTAATACTCCCTTTCTTATTTTTTTAAGTCTGCTGGCCGTCACCCTTTTTCCGCTGTCCAAGCTCAGGATCCGCGATGTAAAAGTTGTGTTCGCAGCGATCCTTATCTTTATGATATTCAACAATTTTCTGATCTATCTTTTCGCTCCGGAACAGGGTTGCGAGATCTACGGGACCAGAAACCTTCTGTTCACGTTCGGCGGCCGGTACACAGTGACGAAGGAACAGCTGCTTTATCAGTTGAACGTCATCCTCAAATACACCGCAACTATTCCTCTCATTATCGTGTTCGCTGCGTCAACAAATCCAAGTGAACTTGCGTCTTCTCTAAACAGGATCGGCCTCAGTTACGCGGCTTCCTATTCTGTTGCCCTGGCTCTCCGCTATATTCCGGATACAGTCAATGAATTCCTGGATATCTCGAAAAGCCAGCAGGCGAGGGGGATCGAGATGAGCAAAAAAGAGAACATCTTCAAGCGGATCAAGGCAGCCGCTTTGATCGTTCTCCCTTTGCTCCTGACGAGCGTGGAGCGAATCGAGCGGATCACAAACGCAATGGAATTGAGAAAGTTCGGAAGAGAAAAGAAGCGCACCTGGATCACAAGCAGGGAGTTTAAGGCTGCTGACTATATCGCAGTGGGCCTCGGAGTATTGTTTATCGGATACGCGCTTTATTTCAATATTTCCAACGGAAGCAGATATTACAATCCTTTTATATAGGTTTTGGAGGTGTTTTTTAGGATGAAACCGACAGTAGTATTTCAGAGTGATGGTGGAAGCGGATCCGGCGGTGTGTTAGCCGGAGTTGTGAAATCCATAGACCCGGAAGTAGGGGTTTATGATTTTGACCACAGCATTGAGCCGCTGAACATCCGTCAGGCAGCTTACCAGGTCAGCACAGTCACTCCCTATTGGCCGAGCGGAACGATCTTCGTCTCTGTCGTTGATCCGGGCGTCGGGACCTCCAGAAGGGCATGTGTCGCCAAGCTTAAAAACGGGAATTATGTCATCACCCCGGATAACGGAGTTCTGACATGTGTCGTAGATGAGATACAGGAGGTGCGCCAGATCGACGAGGAGAAGAACCGCCGTCCCGGAAGTGAAAACGTCTATATTTTCCACGGGAGGGATGTGTTTGCTTATACTGCCGGAAGACTTGCTGCCGGAGTGATAAGTTTTGAGGAGATCGGTCCTTCCTATCCGGTCTCGGAGGGGGTGGTTCTTCCATTGACCAATATCAGCGCGAGCGTACGTGAAGGATACGCGGAGGGCGGGATCTACAACTTTGATCTCGCATACGGTGACAGCCGGGTCAATATCCGCAATGTGGATTTCCAAAGAATCGGCGGCTTCCGCTATGGGGATCTAGTCCGGATCACGATCACGGATTCCGACCGGACGATCTTTGATCAGGATGCCACGTATGAACGTGCATTTAATTATGTGGAAAGACATAAGCCGCTGATCTGCGGCGACATTCAGTGCGGCGACAGCCAGATGCTCCGTTTCACGATCAATGACCACAATTTTGTGAAGGAATATGCTCCGGAATTGATCAATGACATTTCAAAGGCTTCGAATTATAAGGTGGTTATCACGAAGAAGTAGAACTCACAAGTTTACGATACCTGTTAAGGTATTTGTGGGGGGAGTAGATTGAAGAAAAAGGGACGAGCTTTTTGCCCGTCCCTTCGTCGTAAGGATTATTTGTTGAAAGATTAGCCGTTGATGGTGTGCGCTTTCAGGAAAGCAGCCAGTTCATCTGTGCTGAGACCATAGGATGTGGAAACGACGACCTCATCATTCTTGATCGCCTGTTTCTGCTGTTCAACAAGATCCAGAGTTTTCTGAGAAGCATTTGCCTTGAAGAAGTCGTTCTCTGCGATACCGCATGCGTCATCCTTGATTCCACGGGTAAGATGTCCGCCCTGGATCTTCTCACCAGCGAGAAGCGTCTCGACGAAGCTGTTCATCGGCGCCATCGGGTTCTTCATGCAGGAGGTCAGGATGACTTCCGCAGTTTCCATCTTGTCGTTTGCAGCAAAGACTGCATACTGGTCGGAGTCAACACCGATCGCCCAGAAATCCTTTGTTCCATTTGCTTCGCGCAGTTCCTTGATGCACTCGAACATGCCGTCACCGGACTGGCTTGCGCAGCAATACTGGATATCTACGCCGTAGTTGTTGTACAGGGAGTAAGCGATCTCTTTTGCCCTTGCGGGGTCGTTGAAGGGGTTGTCTCCACCTATAAAGGCATATACTGTGCTGGAGTCACTGACTTCGACACCTTCCAGGTAACCAACCATCCAGTCGTAGATGTTGACGAGTTCCTGACCGCCGATGAAGGAAACGGCACCGACCTTGGTCTCGCTGCCGGCAACAACGCCGCCCATGTAGGCTGCTTCGCAGTTGCGGTAGTAGCAGGCGACTACGTTGTCGACTGGAGGTTCATAATCCATCGGAGCGGTGAACATAAAGAATATGGTGTCAGGATAGTCTGCGGCTTCTTGTTCCAGCATTGCACGGAGTTCTGCACTGTAGAAGGATGTGACGATGTCATATCCGTTCTGTGCTGCTTCACGAACTGCCACGAGAATGTCGCCGCCAGCACCGACCTGCGTACAGTGATACTCGACACCGTATTTTTCTGCAGTGGCAAGGTTGGAATTGTGTGACCTGTCGTTGAACGAGTTATCACCAAGTGCTTCGCATACAAAGCAGATGCTGATAGACTTGGGATCGACTCCCTCATCTACTGGTTCTGTGTTTCCAGAATCTACGGGTTCCGGATTGGTGGTTTCGCCCTCGGACGTTGTGCCGCAAGCTACCAGCGACAGGGAAAGAACGAGGACCAAAAATAGCGCTAAAAACTTTTTCATGATTCCTCCTATAAGGTATTTTATGCCTCGTGAGAGGTAAACCTTAGTTTACCACGGGCAACAAGAGAGATGGAATGGACAAAATCACCAATTATTTTTGATTATATTAGGCAGATTGCCTAAGAAAGGGACCAAACGCAAGAGATAACGATATACGTATCATTAGAAAAGGGTATAAGCGCCGTCTCATGAGAGATAATTCCGGGGAAATATTGTAATATGGAAATAGTAGAGAATCGCACTGTGACCTTAGGGAGAGAACCATGGACAGGCAGGAGATCTTAGGAAAGATCGCGAAGAAATTATTAGCGAAGGAAAATGCAGTTAAAGAAAGTATCACTTGTGGAGAGGTGGGGATCGAATTCCTATCCGACGGGGCCTTCCGTTATCTTGTTTCCGGAAGTCCGATCCATTTTGCCTATTCCAAAGCAACCGTGATGGATGGCAGGATGATCGATACCCGAACTGCCAAACAAAAGGAGATAAAGGTAGTCGATACAAATGGGGGAAAAAACGTTTCCGCTGTATACGAAGAAAATGGCTTGAGGCTCACACAAGAATTCGCATTAGCGGAGAAGGCAACCTATTTCGTTGTTTCTTGTACGGTCAAAGACCTGAAGCACAAACAGACGGAGTCCAATTATCTTGCTCCATTGGACTTCGGTTATCCGGATCCTCACTGCGATCCTCTTTTTCGTTCTCTGGATCAAAAGATGCTTCTGGTTCCATACGACAACGATATGTGGGTGCGATATGAGTCCGCGCCTCTCAGACCAGGTCGGACAAGTTATGACGTTACAGCGATCTACGACGAGATCACAAAGAAGGGATTGGTCATAGGTGCGTTGGATTTCACAGACTGGAAAAATGCCATTAAGTGTTCCGGCTATGATGCCAGATGCTATACTGCTTTTTCCGGTGTCGCGGACGAATGCACCCACGACTGCATGCCACATGGATCCCTCATTGGAGAACAAGTGACATCGTCCAGGTTTCTTTGCGGATGGTATGAGGATATCCGGGAAGGAATGGAGGAGTTCGGAAAAGTCTGCATGGAAGGGAAGGATGTTTTTACCTGGGATGGCCCTGTGCCCTTTGGTTGGAACAGTTATGCGGGACTATCGATTGAGATGCCCCTTGTTCAGCATTGGAGGGAGACAGCCAGATTCATTGGAGAAGAGCTTCCCAATTTCAAGGACAGCAATGGACAGACCACGATCAACCTGGACGGGAATTTCCTGTTGGACAAAAAGCAGGTCAAACAAGTCCTGGATGAGATCCATAGCAGGGGACAAAGAGCAGGGAATTACATGTCTCCGCTTATTTGCCACAAACTGCTTGGGATCATGCCTTTGCGAGGAACTCCCGGAAAGACGATGAAAAGCATTGTCATGAAGGATAAGAACGGTGAACCTTATCCTGCGGCGGACGGATCTGTTCCTGTGGATATCACGCTTCCCGCGGCAGAAAAGAATCTGAGACTATGGATCCGTGAGATCGTGGAGGCAGATTTCGATTATATCAAGATCGATTTTCTCTCCCACGGTGCAGTGGAGGGCAAACGTCACGACAAAACTGTGCGCACCGGGAGACAAGCGCTCAATCGTTTCTACGATATCCTTAGGGAGGAACTGGACGAAAAGAAGATCGGAAGGAAGATCTTTGTGGACCTGTCGATCGCTCCTCTGTTTCCTGCTGGCGGCGGTCACGCGAGGAGATGTTGCTGCGATTCCTTCGGACATCATGAAGATGTCCGGTATGTCCTGAACGCTCTCAACTTCGGGTGGTGGACCAGCGGTTCCTTGTACCGCTTTGCAGATCCGGATCACACAGTGCTGCATCACGCATATCCGGACGGGAGGGGGAATACGGATCTGAATTCCGCAAGATCTCGTTATTTGGCATCCGTTATTTCTGGGACGGTGATGCTTCTTTCGGACAATTATGGACCGACTGGAGATCCTGAGGACATTCAAAATGCAAAGGAAAGAGCGAGACTTCTCGCAAACAATGAGGAAATCAATGCCGTGGCGAGGCTAGGCAGACCATTCCTTCCTCTGGAACTGAAGAGCTACACCACTAATTTTTATTATCTTCGAAACGAAACGGATGTTTATCTTGCGATCTTCAATTTTGAGGACAAGGGAAACCAATACGCACTCCCTTTAGGAGAGATTGGGGCGAAGGACACAGGGACAGCACATTGTCTCTGGAGCAAGCAGGAGATCTCTTATGAGAAAGGTTTGTCTGTAAACCTCGAGCCCTATGATTGTGAGTTGCTGAGATTTGCTGCGATATAGCAGAACCAAATACAAAGAAGGGGCTGTGACAAAAGTCACGGTTACTAAAAAAGACAAAGAAGGCGTCGACCCAATTAGGGAAGGCGCCTTACTTCGTGGTAAAATTTAGGTGTGAAACAAAACTTTACACAACTTGATTTTAGTCCAACTCAAGGTGTAATTCCAGCGTTTCTCACAGATTATCTAGATATTTGTGATCCGGTGGTGGTATTCGACGAGATCATGAGGAGGATCGACTTAGAAAAGTATCTCAAGCCGTTAGAACAGAAAACGGGACGACCGAGATACAATCCGGTTCGAATACTAAAGACTATACTGTTTGGGTTTATGGACGGAGGGTATTCCTCACTGCGAGAATTGGAGGATAGATGTCGTGTTGATATTCGATACAAATATCTCATGGCGCAGGAAATGCCGAGTTATAGAACGTTCGGACATTTCATAGAAGACTTTCTGGAAGATAACATAGAAGAACTGTTCAAGATAATCAATGAAGAGATATTCAAGATAGAAGGGACAGATCTGAACCATCTTTATATAGACGGGAGCAAGTTCGAGGCGAACGCAAACAAGTACAGTTGGGTATGGAAGAAGGCTTCCGAGAAGTCAAGGTATAAACTGTACGGGAAGATCACGATACTGCTGGAAAGCATCAATACTGAGATCGTGCCTCTGGGGCTGGAGATAAAGACGAGAAGCGAATACGTTCCGGAATATCTTGATGAGATCATCAGCAGATATAGTGAAGTTATGGAGATCAACCCCGAGACATTCGTGCACGGAATAGGACGTCGCAAGACTCAGAAGCAGCGGAACTACGAGCTTTTGAGCAAATACAGGGACAAACTCAGCCAGTACATAGAACATATAAGGATCAGTGGCGAACATCGCAACAGTTACTCCAAGACGGATCCATCTGCTACATTCTTCCGGATGAAACGCGACTATATGGGAAACGATCAACTGCTGCCGGGATACAACATACAGATTGGTGTAGCAGACGAATACATAGCAGTGGTAGATGTACAGCAGTATGCCTCAGATATGGACTGCTTCGTTCCCCTTATGGAGAGATTCCACAAGACCTACGGATTCTACCCTGAATATCCTGTAGCAGATGCAGGATATGGGTCTTACAACAACTATCTCTACTGTGAACAGACCGGAATGAAGAAATACATGAAGTTTCCGGTATACGAAAAAGTAGTAAAGAATGAAAAGTTCCGGAATGATCCATTCAGGGCAGTGAACTTCGCTCGAGATGAAGAAGGCAACATGATCTGCCCAAATGGAAGGAAGATGATCTTTTCCCACAGGAAGGCCGTAAAGGGAAACAAGTACGGCAGGCAGGAAGAAATCTACCAGTGCGAGGACTGCAGCGGCTGCCCATACGCAGAGCAGTGCAAAAGGACTGACAACAACCGTACGATAAGTCTAAATGAAGAATTGTCCTCATTTCATGCCGAAGTATTGGAGAACCTGGAAAGTATCCAAGGAGCATACCTGAGGATGAACCGGTCGATCCAGGCAGAAGGCACCTTTGGAGTCATGAAATACGACCGATGGTACAAGCGAACGGTTCGAAGAGGCATGAAATCCGTGATGATGGAGTTGTTTTTGGTCTCTATCGGACACAATCTCTATAAATTCTACAATAAATACATAACTCTGAGAGGGACAATGCAAGCTGTTTGAAAAAAGACCGTCTTGGGGTAGGGGTAGTTTACCCTTTTTGAGACCCCGAGTTTTTAACAAACATTTAAAAGAGGCTGTGAACCAACTTTCTCATTTTAGTGAGATAGTTTTGTCACAGCCCCTTTTTTTGGACGATTCATCGTCGTTTAATGCGAACAACGATACCAAACGAACTCTCATTAATCATGAAGTTCGAATACCGCGCGTGTGGTGACCCGGACGAGAATCGAACTCGTATTACCGCCGTGAAAGGGCGGTGTCTTAACCGTTTGACCACCGGGCCATATGGTAGCGGATGTAGGATTCGAACCAACGACACCCCGGGTATGAACCGAGTGCTCTAGCCAACTGAGCTAATCCGCCACATCGCAATAGCGCAAGAGAAATTATACAAAACCCGTTTACTGGTTGTCAATGATTTTTTTGAATACTCCGTGTTGAACGGGTGCGGTATGGAGAAGAAGTCGCTCCA
Organism: Oscillospiraceae bacterium; assembly: GCA_017460285.1. Taxonomy (GTDB): domain Bacteria; phylum Bacillota; class Clostridia; order Oscillospirales; family Ruminococcaceae; genus RUG11783. The sequence continues at coordinate 7,896 of JAFUBI010000126.1, forward strand.
AGCGGGAAGTTGGTGAGCCTAGAAAAGGATCACGACCGTGAAAGAGCGGGCTTCCACAAACGCTCTGTTGTGATGGGAGTGATGTGCAGGGCATCCATAAAGTCGGAATAATCACAGTAATTTGCCCAGGGGTCAAAACTTCCCAGAACGGTCGCTCCGATGGATTCCGCGTAGGTGTGCATATAGGACTCGATCTCCTGGATAGCGGGATCTCCTCCCCGTTTTTGGATCTCATAATAAGCGATCGGATGGATCGGGGAGATCAAAAGGACGAGTTCAGAGCCGTTTGCCACGATGTCATCGCACAGAGACTCGAACATTTGCTGAAGAGTGGGATCGATTCCCTTCCAGTAGACCATTGGATCTACTACTGCTGCCGTCGCCTGCCCGACGCGGCCTTCCACGACGTTCTGGTTCGCAAAGATATAACTGACCGGATAGACATAACTGCCATCGCTGCGCAGCATCCCATAGTAGGAGGTGGACTCAGTGCTGGTTATAAGATCGCGCATCCTGCCCTGGTGTTCGTCATTGAGGAGATAGTTTATAGAGGACTGGAAATAAGAGAGGGAAGTCAACTCGTTGAGATTCGACCACAGGTAACTGTTGCTTTTCCCCGCTTTTGTCGGGATTCCCGCTGTTTCTGTCAGAAAGCGGGCTAAGGGTTTGGACAGATAGAGAGAAGAGCGGGCATCGTAGTAGGTTCCGTCCAAGGTCCACAGATCGATCCCCAGGATGACCCGTTCCCCGATCTTTCCATTCTCTTTGAAGACCTGATACAATCCGCAGACATCCTGTGTCGTCGCTCCCGCTACTCCCGCATTCCACATGGTGGTTCCGCAGATGGAAGAGTCTATCTGCTGGATCCGGCTCGATCCGAAGATGATGGTCTCCGGTCTTTCGATGGCGCGGGCAGCCCTTTGCTGGAAGATGCGGTCGGTGAAGTCCGCGACGTGCTCGATGTTGTAGCCTTTCATCATCACGCTCAGCATCCGGTCATAGAACAACTCGTTTTGAGTCAGGTTTGCGGGGTCACCCCAAACATTGACCGAGACGATGCACGCCAGAGCCAGCAGGAAACATATCAAACTTTTCACCACAGATTTCAAGGGATAGAAGGACCTCTTTAGAAGTTGTAGTAAAGAAAACCGGACAATTCGAAGTTGCCGAAGAAGGCGATCAGCAGGAGCAGGGCGATGAACACGATGTTGCGGATCAAAGGTGATCGTAGGATCACCTTCTTGGGCGACCTGTCATGCTCAGCCAGAAGATCTACGAGGAAGACAAGGAGAAGGCACAGAAAGATGGAGAGGATCTTGTTTTCCGGAAGCTGCATCGTTTTGAGCATGTAGGATGGGAACTCATAGGGTCCCTTCAGCATTTGGATGAACTGGATACCGGACGAAAGGGAGGAACTGCGGAACAAGATCCACGCGAGATTCACGAAAGAGAAATTGAGGATGCGGGCGATCCAGCGCAGCAGGAAGTTCGTATCCGTTTTTTCCAGCAACCCAACCTTATTGAGCAGGGGTTTCAGTAAAGTGAACAGCGCCAGAGCAAGGCCGTGCATCAGACCCCAGGCGAGGAAATTGAGGCCAAAGCCGTGCCACAATCCGCTCACGGCAAAAACGACCACGGTATTGATCGTGGTCCTCAAAAGCCCTTTGCGCGAGCCTCCGAGGGGGAAATACAAGTGTTCCCGGAACCAGCGCGACAGTCCGATGTGCCAGCGTCTCCAGAAGTCCTGAATGTTCGTTGCCAGATACGGACGCTCAAAGTTGTCCGGGACTTCCAGTCCGAACAGTCTTCCCATACCGATCGCGATGTAGGAATATCCGGCGAAGTCGCAGTACAGCTGAACGCTGTAAAAGAGGGAAGCCAATAGAAGCCTGGCGGAAGATGTGGAACTGTAATTCGGAAAATAGTGATCCACGCTTAGGCCAAGTCCGTTTGCCACTGTGGTCTTCATAAAGAAGCCCCACAGGATGTACAGAAACCCCTCATGCAAGCGGGATTCGTCCATGTCCGGAAGATTTCTGTACTGAAGAAGTCCGGAGGAAGGCTGTACGGGACCGGACATCAATTCCACGAAGCAGCCGCCGTAAAGGAACATATCTTCAAAGGATGCCGCAGGGACCTTCTCCTTCGATTGATCGAAAAGATATCCCGCAATAGACAGGGAGTAATAGCTCATGCCGATCGCGGACAGAAGCCCGGTTTTGAAAAAATGAGGGAGAAGGTATCCGGCAACGAAAAACACAGCGAGAAGAGAGCATCCCCACGCGAGTCCGGCTTTCCTCCGGTCGGAAGAGCGGTCGATCTGTTTGCTGGCAAAAGCGCCGAAGACAGTGAAGAGACAGCACCACACCGTTGTGGGGAGTCCGCAAAGAAGCATAAAGCAAAAATTGGCGGCCATCAGAACCGATCGTCGCCATTTTTGTTGCGCTTTTGCCCAGTACAAAAGAAGGGCTAAAAAGAGAAAAATATCAAATTTTAAGGAACCTAAATCCAATATGTATATATCCTTATAGATACTACTAAATGTAATACACAAGAGAAATCATCCAATATACTCCTGTCCGCCCATGTAGGGACGAAGAGGTTCAGGGATCCTCACCCTGCCGTCCGCCTGAAGGTTGTTCTCCAGGAAGGCGATGAGCATTCTCGGAGGAGCGACACAGGTGTTGTTCAAGGTGTGAGCAAAGTAATTTCCTTTCTCCTTATCGCGGATGCGGATGCCAAGGCGCCTTGCCTGTGCGTCTCCGTGGTTGGAACAGCTTCCGACTTCGAAGTACTTCTTCTGTCTTGGGCTCCACGCCTCAACGTCGCAACTCTTGACCTTCAGATCCGCCAGGTCTCCGCTGCAGCACTCAAGGGTGCGTACCGGGATATCCAGAGAACGGAAGAAGTCCACGGTGTTCTGCCAGAGGATGTCATACCATTTCTTGCTGTCCTTCGGTTCGCATACGACGACCATCTCCTGTTTTTCAAACTGGTGGATGCGGTAAACGCCGCGTTCCTCGATACCGTGAGCGCCGACTTCCTTGCGGAAGCAGGGGCTGTAGCTCGTGAGAGTTTGGGGAAGTTCTTCCTTCTCCAAGAGGGTATTGATGAATTTTCCAATCATGGAGTGCTCACTGGTGCCGATGAGGTACAGATCTTCGCCTTCGATCTTGTACATCATGTTCTCCATCTCAGCAAAACTCATAACGCCGCTGACCACGTTTCCGCGGATCATGTACGGAGGAATGTAATAGGTAAATCCACGACCGATCATGAAGTCGCGGGCGTAACTGAGGATAGAGGAGTGAAGACGGGCGATATCGCCTTTCAGATAGTAGAAACCGTTGCCGCTGGTGTTTCTTGCGGAATCGAGATCGATCCCGGCAAGTCTCTCCATGATATCGACGTGGTAGGGGATCTCGAAATCCGGAACGACCGGTTCGCCGAAGCGCTCGATCTCCACGTTTTCGCTGTCGTCCTTGCCGATCGGGACAGTATCGTCAATGATCTGAGGGATGACCATCATGCGCTTTTTGATCTCCGCCTCGTAGGTCTCTTCATCCTGCTCCAGTGCGGTCAACTCGTCGTTGATGGCGGACACCTGCGCTTTTGCGGCTTCCGCCTCATCGCGCTTGCCCTGACCGTAGAGTTTTCCGATCTCCTTGCTGATGGAATTGCGCTGCGCGCGCAGTTCATCGCAGCGGGTGCGTGCCTCACGGAACTTTTTATCGAACTCCAATACTTCATCAACGAGTACGAGTTTTTCATCCTGAAACTTCTTTTTGATATTTTCTTTTACTAAATCGGGGTTGGTACGTACCAAACGAATGTCGATCATTGTATGTATTATTCCTTTCCACCTAGTTTATTTGCAAAATCAAACAGTTGATCTTTTGAGTAAAAATCCAGGGACAGCGTTCCTTTGCCGGCTTTATATTTTACGTTGACTTCCACTCCCAGGGCGTTCTTGAGGGCAAGCTCCACCTCAGAAGCGATGGGATCCTTTGAAGGAGGAAGAGGCAGGTGCTGCTGTGTCATCCCCTTTTGGGACAGTTTTTCCGCTTCGCGTACGGTAAGTCCCTTTTCCGCTACCGTTTTCGCCACAGAAACTCTTGTCATGTCGTCTGCGATGGCCAAGATGGCTTTTGCGTGTCCGGTGGTGATTTTTCCGGTCCTTAACAGGTCGATCACTTCCTCCGGAAGGCTCAGCAGGCGCAGAGAGTTCGCTATGGCTGGTCTAGATCGTCCCACTCTTTTTGCGATCTGCTCCTGTGTCCAGCCTGTGGCATCGCTGAGCTTCCGATAGCCTTCCGCTTCTTCGATGGGATTCAGGTCCTCGCGCTGCAGGTTTTCCACCAATGCGATGCTCATAGCATCAAAATCAGAGAGTTCACGGATATTTACGGGCACGGAGGTGAGTCCTGCCAGCCTGGCTGCTCGCCAGCGGCGCTCTCCGGCAACGATCTGATAGCCGTTGTCGATGGGGCGGACGAGAATAGGCTGCAAAACACCGTGTTCACGGACAGAGTTCGCAAGTTCCTGAAGGCTCTCGTCATCGAAGTCCTTCCTTGGCTGGTTCCTGTCCGGGAAGATCTCATCCATTTGGAGCTCAGTGGCTCCCTGCGCGGGGACGGAATTATCCTGGAACAGGGCGTCCAGTCCTTTGCCGAGCCCGCCGATCTTCTTAGCCATTTGTCTCTCCCTTCGAATTGTTGTATATGACCTCAGCGGCAAGGCTGTCATAAGCGGCAGCTCCCTTTGAGGAGGGGTCGTAGTAGCGGATAGGCTTTCCAAATCCCGGAGCCTCTGAGAGGCGGACGTTCCTGGGGATGATGGTGCGGAAGACTTTTTTCGGGAAGAACCTCTTCACCTCATCCACCACCTGTGTGGTCAGGTTCAGCCTCGAGTCGTACATCGTCACGAGCACACCCTCGATGTCGATGGCGGGATTGTACAGCCTTTTCACGGTGCGGATGCTGGTCATCAGCTGAGACAGACCCTCCAGAGCGTAAAACTCGCACTGAATGGGGATGAGAACGGTGTCCGCACAATTCAATCCGTTCACCGTGAGGATCCCGAGAGATGGGGGACAGTCGAGAAGGATGTAGTCATAGTTGCTCTTTACAGGCAAAAGTCTGGAACGAAGCAGACTTTCCCGGTTGTCCATATCGACTAGTTCCAATTCAGCTCCGGCGAGATCGATGCTGGAGGGAATAACGGAAACGCCGGGATACATCGTCTTGTAGATACACTCCTCGACCGGTTTCAGACCGGACATCAGCTGATAAGTGGAGGCTTTGACTGTCCGCTTGTTGATACCGTAACCGCTGGTGGAGTTTCCCTGGGGGTCAATGTCCACCAAAAGAACATTCTTCCCTGCAGCGCCAAGCGCGGCCGCAAGGTTTACTGCGGTCGTCGTCTTGCCGACACCGCCTTTTTGGTTTGTTAACGCGATGATCTTACCCATTTTCCTCCGGAAATGTTCCACGTGGAACATTATCATCCTTGTGAAATCGTTTCAATTTTATCGCATTGGGGCATAAAAGGCAATGAAAACGGGCATTTCGCCAGAAAATCGGTTCCAATTTCCTTCGTTGACGAGGAGGATGTTTTCCGATATAATCATTTTAGCACGTGGAGAGTTTTACGAGTGGTCGAAGGTGCA
>JAFUBI010000127.1 GCA_017460285.1 Oscillospiraceae bacterium
GTCATGACGAGACCTTGGGTGAATAGATTTTAGGCGTGAAGTATATGACGGAAGAGGAAATGGGGGACTTAACATGAAAAAGATTCAAAGAATTGATACTCTTTATGAATTTCTTCGTGTCCTTCTCGGCATGTTGATCGCATTTGCACTCTGTCTTGTGATCATCGTTCTGTTAACCGGGAGAGAAGGCGCAAGGGATGCCATATTCAACTTCATGATCGGTCCTTTCACCAGCAAGAGACGTTTTTCGCAAGTGTTGTCGCGCATGTGCCCTTATATCATGTGCGGATGCGGAATGTGTTTTGTATATGCAAGTGGAAGGTTCAGCGTCATTTCGGAAGGTATCTTAAATATTGCTCCGACATTGGCTTTTATGCTGATTTTCAACAGTTCTTTTGGAGCCAATGTAATGCCTAACCTTCCCAAAGTAGTCAACCAAATAATTATCGTTGTCTTGTGCGCAATTAGTGGGGGATTGATAGCTTTGATTCCAGCTTATGGTCGTGAAAGGCTAGGGGCGGATGAAACAGTAACATCCACTATTCTAAACTCTATCTGCGTTTATATCCCGACTATGATTATCCGTGATACGATAGCGGATCACGGAGCGTCATACATCACTACACCTCAGTATCCTGCGAACATGAGGTTTACAAGATACTGGCATAATACGAACCTCAGTGAAGGTGTTTGGTACGCGATATTCTTCTTCTTTATTGCTTTGATGATCTTTTATCGGACCAGAGTAGGCACGGAGATTCGCATTACCGGATCAAATCCTTCTTTTGCAAAATACGCGGGAATCAATATCGCGATAACTCCTCTGCTTGGTCAGGTCATTGGAGGTGTTTTTGCAGGAATTGGAAGCGCCATTGAAAACTTTGGTGCCTACGATTCTTTCATGATGACGCAGTTGACCAACATTGGGTATGACGGCTTGATTATCGCAGTTATGGCGCGAAAACAACCGATTTTTGTGCCGTTTACAGCATTCTTCTTGGCATATTTACGTACAGCAGCTGCAGTTTTAAACACGAATACAAATATTCCGACAGAACTTGTCACGATGTTGCAGGCTGTCATCGTATTCTTTGTAGCAGCAGAAGGCTTCTTATCCAAACAGCGTCAGAAATCTATCATAAAGGTTTCCGAGCAACAGGCGAAACAGGAGGCGTAATACTATGACTTTCATAACGAATTTTATTTATGCGCTTATCCGTATTTCCACCCCAATCATATATGTCGCTATCTGTTCAACATTTTCCGCTCAAGCTGGTCTTATGAATATGGCAGGTGAGTCGATGATGCTTGTTGCGGCTCTCAGCGGCGTCATGTTCAGCGCATTGTTTCACAACGTTTGGCTAGGTATACTTTGCGGAATGCTGAGTTCAATGATCATTGTTCTAATCATATGTTACGCAACATTCCACATGAAAGTTGACCTCTATTTGATGTCAATCTCCATGAACATGGCTTTGGGCGGAGGCGTCGTGTTCTTCGTCTGGGTCGTGTGTGGAAATAAGCAGAATACAGCGGGATATATCGAAAGTCTTGCGTTAGGAAACGTTGATATACCGCTCATCAAAGATGTTCCTATCTTAGGAGCGATCATTTCCGGACACAACTTGTTTACCTACTTTGCAATTATTATGACAGTTGTTGTCTGGTACATCCTTTATAAAACAAAATTGGGACTCCAGATCCGCGCAATCGGGCAAAATCCGCAGGCTGCTGAATCCGTAGGCATCAACGTGGAAAGAGTATATACGATCGCTTTCTTGATGGCGGCTGCAATTGGTGCGTTTGGTGGTATGTACCTCTCGATGGGGTATCAAAACTTTTTCTCAAAAGGTCTGACTGGGTCTCGCGGCTTCGTTGGAATGGCTGCGGCAACGATAGGCAATAATCAACCATTTGGTGCTTTGATCATGAGTTTTGTTTTTGGCATTGCCTATGCTTTGACTAACTATCTTATGCCTGTGATCAAGGATAACTATTTGATGATGGCTCTTCCGTTTATCATGACAACGGTAGTCTATCTTGTAATTTGCGCAGTCCGCACGTCTGCTGAGAAGCGTCAGGAACTCGCCAAACGCAAAGCCCTTTTGAAAATGGAGATGGAAAGCAGAGAGATTCATCAATAACCATATGTATCAAATGCGAAAGATGCAATACGTTTTTATAGATGGAGATAGTAAATGAATAAAAAAGATTATTACAACACGATAACTTCTCAGATCGAAGAACTGACCGAACTTGTCGATGTACAGACCGAGAAGTGCTTTGACTGTGAGAAACTGGAAAATCTTCTTCCCAAAGGCACGCTAGAAGACCTGCACAGGGTCGTTTTGACTGGATGTGGAGATTCTTATTCTGCCTGTGGAGCCATGCTTCAGGGGTTTAAACTGCTCAGTGGAATAGAGTTGTCTGTCGTCCCTGACCCGATGGAGTTTACACGTTACTATACAGAATGGGATACAAAACAGGGTTATCCTGACGATGAAGTTCTGGTCATTGCCGTGAGTGCAAGCGGAGGATCAGAACGAATCGTTGAGATCCTCAAAAAGGGAAATAACATGGGCGTCCATTCTATGCTGATTTCCAACAATCCGGAGTCTAATGGGGCAAAAGAAGCGAAAACGGTCTATTGGGTGGAAACACCTGCCGGATGCAACACGCCGGGACTCAGGTCCTATTTTGCTAGCATGATCGCAATTATTGCTTTGGGCGCATTTATTGGACTGAAAAAGGGAACAATTTCAGAACAGCGTTTTATGAAAGTGAAACAGGAAATTGTGGATTATGTTAAGAATTTTATGCTTGATTTTGAAAGAATGGATAATCAGGCATTCGAACTTGCTGTCCAGATGAAGGAGTTGGATAGATTTGAAGCGGTAGGTGATGGACCTGATTATTTTTCTGCTTTATTTGTTGAGCAGAAAGTCGTTGAATGCCCTGGCGTGTTCTGCATACACAGTAACTCTGAGGAGTGGTGCCACATTAGCATGATGGTGAGGGACAATGAACACATTGGGACGGTGTTTATGGTTACAGAAGATTCTCCCAGCTACGGTAGGATCGTCGATACGACCTGGGGTGCCCAGAGATTAGGACGTCCAGCCCTTGTGGTTACTGACAGCGATAAGGAGGATTTTGCAGAAGGTCTCAATGTTTGCAAAATAGCCCATGCGCCGGAGTATTGGATGGCGCCTCTGATGAATTTCTGTCCCGGATCGCTTCTGGCGGGATATCAGTCTGCAGTGAATGACAAAAACTTCTTCGGCGGTAAATACAATTTCCGTACGAGAGAATTCAAATGGGATTAAGAGGAGGAAGAGAGACGATGGCACGGACTTATTTAAAGATGTACTACAGCAATACCTTTCGTTTGCAGTGTCTGGACATTGATCCTCTGACATTGGATCAATTTGACCGTTCTGTAGAAAGCGTGAAGAAAATCATAAAGAAGGATCCCGCTTTTCTTACGTCAAAACACATTATAGGTACGGGATGCGGTGATTCTATTCTTGCTGCAGCTGTATGTAAAGATGCGTGTGACTTTTATCTACCTGGAGTGCATTTCGAGGCTGTTGAAGCTTTGGAACTTAGCCGCTTTTACAATATGGAAGTTTGTGATAAAGACACAATCATTGTTGCTGCTTCGGTTTCAGGTAGTATCAACAGAACGAATGAATGTATCCTGAGAGGGAACAAAAACGGATTAACAACAGTAGCCATGACTGATAATGCGGATTCAAAGTGTGCAAAGTGCGCGAAGGTGTTGTATCATGTCAACTCTCCCAAGGGAGACAATAATGCTGGCAACAGAACATATTTTGTCAATATTCTGTCCTTCATTATTCTCATGGCTGCCATGGCGGAACTGCGAACCGGCAATTCTTACCTGCCCGAACTCCGGGAACAAGTGAAAAAGTACCACGACGAATTTTTCGCTGAATTTGAGAAAATGGATGACTTCCTTTTTCAGAAAGCATTTGAGTGGAAAGATAAGAAATATTTTGAAATCGTTGCTGATGGAACGCTGTTCTGGAGCGGGAGGTTTGTATCAGCCAAAATGGCTGAGGTGCCTGGAGATCTTTGCTCTGTCATAGACAGTGAAAACTTCATGCATGTCAACAGCATTATGTATCCCGGTTCACAGTTTGGAGAGATGGCAATGATCTGTTCATATGAGGAGAACGTATCGAGAATTGCTGATACTGTAAGCCAACAGGTTAAGCGCTGTGGTCGTGATGTTCTGGTATTCTCAGACAAAACCCCGGGAGAACTTGGAATCACGGAAAAAGTGGACTATCTGTATGTACCTGTTCCTGAAAAGGAATGGCATTTCCTGCAACCTTTGTATTCATATTTACCCGGTTCTTTGTTCTCAGCATACCGTGCTGCTGTCTTAGGTGAACCTTTCTTCCGTGGTGGGTTCGATTTCGAGGTGTTTGAGCATAGTTACTCATCTCCTGAAGTGATCGTATGAGAGGTGGAAAGCATATGAATTATGAGTACATCTGCGCGGGAAATGTGATGCTTGATTCACATGATCCCAACCCCAGGCATGGTGTGAAAGAGTATATAGGCGGACCTTCCACTTTTGCGTACAGCGGAATCCGTATTTGGACAGACAAAGTGATGCAAGTAAGCAGAGTGGGTGAGGATTATCATGAACTGTTTGATCCGTGGATAGAGCGAAATAATGTCGAAACGAAAGGTTTCAATGTCGTTTGCGACCGTTCCAATCACACGTGGGCTTTTGGTTATCTCTTTGGAATGGGAGGAAATCCGGAAGAACTGAATGAGTATAACAATGATATTTTTCAGGATTTTGGATATCTGAAAACAAATCCAGAAGAAATCGGGCGTTTTACTGAAGGGCAGAATATTAAAGGAGTCTACCTTGCCCAGAATATCGACCGGGTCTTTTGGAGAAAACTAGGGGAGATTAAGCAAAGAGACGGCTTTAAGATGATGTGGGAAATTGAAGGCCCGTGGGCTGATCTTCAATATCTGGATCGTGTAAGAGACATCTGTACCAAATATGCTGATGTCTTTTCAATTAACATTGCGGAATGTGAGAACCTTTTCAGATGCAAAGGGGACAAAGATTGCATAGCAGGTCTTCAGACGTTGGACGTGGATCTCACTTTGTTCAGAGTGGGTGAGAGGGGATTATATGTGGTTACAAGGGATAAGGCGATATACCTTCCTCCTGCTCCCGGTCCTGTCGTGGATACGTATGGATGCGGAAACACCTCCACGGGAAGCGCACTGTATGCATATTGTGAGGGTAAGGACCCCCTAATGGTTGGTATCATGGCAAACATTGCATCAGCAAGGAATCTGGCCCAGTTTGGAATTATCCCTGAATTTGAGGCAATTCGTGATGACTGTTGGAAAGCAGCAGAAGAACTTTACCTCTATTACAAGGATAGAGTGTAAAGCCGGGGGTGATGATATGCAGTACGATTATGTCATTGCAGGCAATGTGATGCTGGACCGTGTCATTTTTTTGGATGGATCACAGTCAGGAAGGGAAAATATCGGAGGCCCGGCGACATTCGCGTATAGCGGTGTCCGCCTATGGACAGATGATGTGATTCAATGCAGCAACGTCGGAGCAGATTGGGAGACGTTGTTTCGCCCTTGGATCGAAAAGAATCACATCAACACAGAGGGCTTTAAGATCATCACAGACAGATGCAATCATTCAATCATAAAGTACAAAGATAAAAGCGGACAGTATGCTTTTGACATGGAAGTTCCCATGACCGAAGAAGAGTACTGGCTGAAAAATGATGCTTGGCAGGATTTTGGCTATATGAAGTCTTCCCCGGAGGATATCGAGAAGTTCACAAAAGGGAAGAATATAAAGGGAGTATACGTTGCTCAGAATGCAGACAGAACATTTTGGCGCAAGTTCGGTGAAATTAAAAAAAGAGATGGCTTTAAGCTGATGTGGGAAATAGAAGGACCATGGGCTCACATCCATTATCTGAACGATGTGCGAGAGATTTGTCGGGACAATGTGGATATCTTTTCAATCAATATTGAGGAAGCGCAGAATCTGTTTGATGTTGAAGGGGACGAGGCCTGTATCAAAGACCTTCAGTCTTTGGATGTGGACATGACTCTTTTCCGCGTAGGTGAACGAGGTCTTTATGCGGTGACAAAAGAAGAAGCGGTGCATCTGTTTCCGTCACCTGGACCGATCGTAGATCCTTGCGGATGCGGGAATACATCGACTGGCTCTGCCCTCTATGCATACTGCGAAGGAAAAGATCCTGTCATGGTTGGCATTATGGCCAATGTAGCCGCCAGCATGAATATCCGGCAGTATGGCGTGATTCCTGATTTTGAAACAGTCAGAAATGAAGCTTACAGTCTGGCAACAGAATTATATGAGAAATACAGAAATAGATTGGAGATTTGATGATGGCTACTTGTTTTGATAATTTGAATGGAAAAAAACTGGTTATCGGTCTTGTCCATCTTCTTCCAATGCTAGGTACTCCGCTGTACCAGGACGGAAATTTGGAAAAAATGACAGAAAAGGCTTTGGCTGATGTAAAAACGCTGAAGGATAACGGCGCGGACGGTTGTCTTATTCAGACAGTAGATGTGTTCTATCCGAACACGGACGACACGGATTATGCAAGAGTCGCTGGATTGGCTGCTGTAACAGCAAGGTGCCGTGATGCTGTCGGATCGGATTTCATCATCGGGGCTCAGATTATGTGGAACTGCATTACGCCTTCTCTCGCAGTATGTAAGGCAGCAGGTGCTGACTTTACACGTTGCAGTGCTCTTGTGGGTGATGTGGATTCTATGTACGGAAAAATAGAGGCTCAGCCACTTAAAGTCGCTGAGTATCGTAAGAAGATCGAAGCAGGAAATATCGGACTCTTAGCTGAGATTTCAGGTTATCATCACATCGGTGTGGATGACCTAGCTCAGGTTAGATCTCTTGCTGGCACTTCAATTCATTTGGGTGCAAATGCAGTCGAAGTTTGTGATCGGGATTTCAAAAAAAATGAAGAGCTCATCAAAGCTGCCAAACAAGCCGGCAACATCCCTGTAATTTTGGGCGGCGGCACAAGTGTTGAAAACGCAAAAGACAGGCTGAAATATGCTGACGGAGCACTCGTTGGGACTGCTTTTGAAGGTGGAAAATGGGGTGGACCAATTATCGGAGAGATCGTGAAAGCTTACGTTGATAACGTTAGAGAATTAGAGAGGGAACTTCAGTGAACGACGGAATGGCCGGGAACGATTCAGGTTCCCGGCCATTTATGAGAGCAAGTTAATCAAACTAGAAGGAAATGAAAATATGAAGATAAAAAAGGATGGTCACTATGCATGGACCATAATGGCTGCTGCGATTCTGATGAAAATAGGTGCTGGGGCTCTTATGGCGAGCACAGGAAACTTTATCACACCCATTGTTCAGGATCTGGGAATCAGTGCAACTGCATTTTCCTCCATTGTCAGTATAGAGGCTGTCGGTATGGCTCTTTTTTATACGACGGCAGCAAAGTATCTGACAGAAAAGAAGATAGGCCTAGTGATGGGAATCGCATATATGGCTGAGGCGATTGGAGTCGGCTTGATGTCGGTATATACGAAGGCTTGGATGTTTTACCTGTCTGCTGCAGTAATTGGAGTCTCTCAGGCATTTACCGGGTATGTGGCGTTTCCCATATTAATCAACATGTGGTTTAAAAAGGATGCCGGATCTGTTTTGGGAACGATCATGGCAGTTTCCAGTGCTGCTGGGGTCGTGTTTGGACAGTTATCCGCGATGTTGATCGTCGGTACTGGCTGGAGGCTTGCATACATCGTCCTCGCTGTTCTTGGTTTTGCCTTCACTGTTCCTGTTGCGCTTCGCCTCATCAAAAGCCCTCAAGAGGTGGGATGCAATGCGTATGGGGAAGGAGAACTTCTCGCCAATGATGGAAGCAGCGGTATAAAGGCCGCTAATGAATCATGGGGACTTACTCGGAAAGAAGCTTTTGCCCAGTTGGCATTTTGGCTTGCCTGGGGGACTTGTCTTTGCTACAGCCTTGGGAGTGGAGGTTCAGGGTACATTACGTCTTTCCTTACCTTAGAACTAGGGCAGACCATCACATATGCAGCACGAGTAGGGCTTTTCTCCAGCATCGGGGGAATCCTCAGTTCCATTATTTTGGGCAGGATCAACGATAAATATGGGGTCAAGGCAGGACTCGTTTATGGTGCCGTGTGTGTGATTTCAGGAACAGCAATTCTTCTTCTGAGTTATTCAAATCCCTTATTCAGTATTCCTGCCGCTTTTATTATTGGCCTTGGCGGCAGCATGTATACGGTGCAGGCACCTCTGATTGCACGGAATGTAATAGGAGAGAAATATTATTCAGATGTGTGGTCTGTCATGATGGTGGCGAATAGCCTGATTGGAGGAGGACTATATTCATCGTGGGCCCTGTTTTATGATATCGGCGGTTCTTTCAAAGGAACTTTTATCTTCAGTGCAACTTTCTTTATCCTTGCGATTGTGATGGGATTTACTGCAGTCAATCTTTCCCAAAAGTATAAACCACACCATACTGCGACGGAGGAATAAACCATTGATAAAAGAGAAAAATAAGATCCATTATGCGTGGATCATAATGTTTGCAGCAATCTGCTTGAAAATCGGAGAAGGTGCGATCGGTGCTTCGGTAGGGAATTTTGTGACTCCTGTTGTATCAGAACTGGGATGTCTCGTGTCTCAGTTCACCTTGTTTATGAGTATAGATGCGGTCGGAATGGCTCTGTTTTATACAACAGCTGCGAAGTGGATCTCTACGAAGCGGATAGGAATCGTTATGGGCATCGCGGTCGTTTGCGAGGTGATAGGACTTGCTTTGATGTCAACCTACACAAAGGTATGGATGTTTTATTTTTCCGGAGCGCTTGTCGGGTCTGCTGGAGCGTTCACGGGATTTGTTGCGATACCGATCCTCATCAACATGTGGTTTAA
>JAFUBI010000128.1 GCA_017460285.1 Oscillospiraceae bacterium
AGACTTCTTGAAGAGCGAATCCAAAAAGAAGGAAAGATCCTTCCCGGAAACATCATCAAAGTAGACGGTTTTCTTAACCACCGCGTCGATGTGAAATTGATGCGGGAAATGGCAAAAGAATTCGGGCGTCTTTTTAATTTGGAAGGCATTACTGCTGTAATGACGATAGAGGCCTCCGGAATTCCTCTCGCTACCATATGTGCGGAAGAGTTTGGCGTGCCGATGATCTTCGCTAAAAAAGCAAAAAGCGATAATATTGAAGGCGGACTGTATAAAAGCGAGATCTTTTCGTATACTTACAAAAAGAAAGTCACGTTGATCGTGAGTCAACAATGGCTTTCAGCAAATGACAAAGTTCTTATCATCGATGACTTTCTTGCAAATGGTGAAGCTTTAAGAGGACTGGTAGATATCATAGAGCAAGCGGGTGCAGACCTTATCGGCATCGGTGTTGCGGTGGAAAAAGGATTTCAACCAGGTGGTCAAAAACTGCGAGATGCAGGTCAGAACCTTCACAGCCTGGCAATCATTGAAGAAGCAAACGAAAATGGGTTTATCTTTAGGAAACAGGAGGAGCAAAAATGAGCAACAACGTACGTCCAGAATCATTGGATAGAATCACTACACAAGAGCAGGCACTGGCTTTCATCAGCGAGCAGGTAAAGGAACTGCAGGAACAGATCGGAGACGGAAAAGTCCTTCTCGCTCTGTCTGGTGGTGTCGACTCTTCCGTAGTAGCTGCACTTTTGATCAAAGCAGTGGGCAAACAACTTACCTGCGTTCATGTCAACCACGGACTCCTTCGCAAAGGTGAGCCGGAGCAGGTCATCGAGGTCTTCCGCAACCAATGGATGCCAACCTCATCTATGTTGATGCTGTAGATCGTTTCCTGGATAAACTCGCTGGTGTCAGTGATCCGGAACAAAAGAGAAAGATCATTGGAAAAGAGTTCATCGATGTCTTTGCAGAAGAAGCAGAGAAACTTGATGGTATTAAATTCCTGGGGCAGGGTACTATTTATCCAGACATCCTCGAATCCGACGGGGTCAAATCTCATCACAATGTAGGTGGATTGCCAGAAGGACTTCAATTTGAGTTGGTAGAACCTGTCAAATTCCTTTATAAAGATGAAGTCCGAGTCGTAGGAAAAGCGCTCGGTCTCCCCGACAATATGGTCTATCGTCAGCCGTTCCCCGGTCCAGGTCTTGGAGTGCGTTGTGTCGGTGCTATCACAAGAGATCGTCTGGAAGCCGTTCGCGAATCCGACGCGATCCTTCGTGAAGAGTTTGCTGCAAACGGACTTGAAAGAAAAGTCTGGCAATACTTCACTGTGGTACCGGATTTCAAGTCCACCGGAATTAAAGACGGAAAGAGAACTTTTGACTGGCCTGTCATTCTTCGCGCTGTAAACAGTGTCGATGCTACAGCAGCTACAATTGAAGAGATTCCCTATCCTCTCCTTCACAGGATCACTGACCGAATCCTTGCTGAGGTCCCCGGTGTCAACCGCGTTCTTTATGACCTTTCGCCTAAGCCAATTTCTACGATAGAGTACGAATAATTGATGCCTCCCTGCACGCTCATTTATCCTGAAATCTGCAAAGTTGTTCATCCTTTTGCGATCCGGGTTAAGCAGTAAAAATGTAGAATAAAATAGAAATAAATATCCAAGAGATTCTGTATAACAGCAGGATCTCTTTTCTTATGCAAAGAAATTCAAATAAATACCACTATTTCCCCAATAAGTTAATTGGCAATGTAGCCAAAAATATAGGGAAATAAGGGCTTTTCGCGATTTTTGGCATTTAAAAATCCCACTTTTTGAGTGGGAAGTCAAGAGATGTTTTCTGTGTGAGAAGAGAGAGTCTGAGTCAAACAAATTTGAAACAAATTCAACCTGAATGAGTTGTCAAATTGTTTCAAATTCAAACCTTTTTCAAAACTGTGAAACGCTAAAGATGTTTACAGGTAAAACGCTGAAAGGGGTTGCAGATGGACATTGAGCAAATCTCGCAAGCCCCTATAAATAAGGCGTTTATGACTCCTCGATAACGAAATTGATAAGGTTTTGATAATAACAACCATACTGTATATTATCGGATGAATAATTAAAACCTGATTTGGATGTCAAACTTAGACATTTGAATCAGGTTTTTTGTTTGCTCTTTTATCTATTGAAAAGAAGGAGTTTCACATGAGAAATATCACGAGTAAACCAAAAGTCTTAAAGCTGAGCATATACATAGCCCGTATAAAGCACACTAATATGATCAGAATAATATGTTTCTTGTCGTCTATATAGTGTTCCTCTGTAGTGAATCCAACCATTCACATATTCCTCGAAGTAGATTGATTCAGGAATTGTTTCACCATAGGTATAATTGCGGATAGTAGCAGTATACCGCTCGTCAACAATCCTTGTAGGATTTGCATCAACATTTTCATATGAAGATGTTTCTATAGCCTCTTTTGCGAAAACAGGGTAACCAACTAAGACCTGCAGAAAACAGATCATGCACAGAACAGACAGAATCTTTTTCATAACTAAATACCTCCGTCTGTTTTATTGTATATTATCTATCTTACAAATTTATTACTGTTGCGTTTTTTAACCATTGTCATTCTTTTCAAAACTACTAGCATGTAAAACAAATAAATGTTTCCATAATGCTGTGCGTAGATCTACTCTTCAATAGAATTAATATACCTTGCAATGAAGTAGGCAAAACACAGGACAAAAACTACCTTCAACACCAATAGAACTATAATCTCACCAAAATCTATTGTAGATATTGCCCATAGTAACCGATTCTGTTTTGTTATTGATGATAAACCTAAATAGTCAAACAGATACATTCCTCTTAGTATTAAAACTAAAGAAGCAGATAAACAACCAGTCATCAAAGCCTTCATCAGATCAATAAAAGATGATAAAAAGTCCAATAAAAGCAGTCTCTCTTTTTCCATCCCTTCTTGCCAAAGAATTGTGTTGATTTGTTTTGTTTTCCTTCCATTTGCATCTTCAGCACCCATCCATAAGAAAAAGAGCAATAGAACCATCAACACCATTATTATCGCTGTAATGACAATCTGCGAAACGAGGTCGGAAATCATATTCTTTCTTTCGAGTCTGTGATTTGACATTCCCAAATCTGAAAAACGCGATAGTTCAACATCCGTCTGATATCCTATTGCTTTTGGATCACTGTATACTGCAACGTAAGTGAATCTTTCTTCAAAGGAATCTTTCAGGTCTACACTGTTGCACATAAGGACATATGGATAATAAAATCTCCAACTTGGGGCAAGATCAAGTTGAGAATAGATAATGTACTTTACTGTGAAATATGCTATTTCTCCATAATCTCCCATCACACTTATCTTGTCTCCAACGTTAACTGAATGATTCCTTATTCTGTTCAACGATCCGTCTATTGTTCCAAGGTCATCACATAATAAAACCCCTCGTTCATTTTCTACCAAATCAGGAAGATACAGTATTGCCTCCCCAGAAGAAGGTGCTTTAATCCCTAAAACATTTTCATATTCTTCCCACGCATTAGAAGATACTCCCACTACAGAGACAAAGCTATCATCCGAATTTGAGTTGAGTTCTTCTGCCCATTCGTAAGAATGAATTCTCTTTATCATATCTCGGTATGCTTTGTCGTCCTGTTGCATGAATAGCGCATTCCTGTATCCATGATCACTAAAGACTAATATATCTTTAACGCCATAAGCAGAGCGGATACCATCTATTTTTTCTTCCCCAATTTCATAGTATGGTGTTGTTCCTAACAAACCGAAAGAATAGTCATAAGGATAATAATCTAATGAAACCTTTAATTCATGTACTGTATCTAGCACACGAACCCCTGTAATAAATGCAATACAAAATATTAGGGCTGAAACAATTATCAGCGATGTAGTCCTTCTCCGTATGTAAACAAGTTTTACTAATATACTCCTGTATTTTTTGCTCCTTAACCGTTTCATACTTCTTTTTGCTTCATGAAACGTATTTGTTTTTTTCGTTATCTCACTGAGACGCAAAGCACTAAACAGTATCACTACTACAGATCCAGCCAAAAACAGTGCTGAAGCCAAGATATAATGTCGTACATTTAACGTTGGGTAAAAAACAGTTTTCCCAACACCTAAACCGTAACAAACTCCATATATCAAGCTCACCAAAAGCACAAAGGCTAGATTACCAATTACCACCGATAATATAAGCACAGTAGACAACTCCAGAAAATATGTCCGCAATAAATATGTTTTTGTCATACCTATGCGACGCAAAACCAGAATTTCTTGTCTTCTGTTTCTAAGATCAATCTCAACGACGACTGCTCCAGCAAATACTTCAATTAAAGCAATAGTTGATCTAACTACATAATCAGATAGACTTTCCTCTTTTGCCTCATAACTCAGATATGTGCGGTCATTGGACAACACAGATATTGAAGGATCTGTAGTTGAAAGATTTTTGATGTCGTCGATTGCCTTTTCGTACTTAGGATATAACTCGCAATAATAAGTTGTACTTTTTGTTTCTTTATCCCATTCAACAAAGATATTGACTAGCGATAGTAAACCATTGTTCCAGTTAGCGGAATAATTGCGTACTATTCCAACAAGTTCATACTCGTCAATGATAATATCATCTGTTTCTTCATCACATACATGGACCTCCAGTGCTATTGTTTGTCCTAGATCAAGTGAGAGACCCATTCTCAAAAGATATGCTTCTTCTACTGCAATTTCTTTTTCCGCTGTTGGCCATGATCCGGCAAGCAACTTTAGTCTGCCAATTTTTATCATGTCGTCATCTACAGTCCCGACTGTCCCTACAGGCACACCGTTGCTAAATCCTTCTCCTATTGCGCTCATCGCTCCGGCATATTTTACGGCTATATGATTCTCTATTTTATTTATCAATCCTTCAGAAGGCGATGTGAAACATAAATGCCATGATCCATAACTCTCCTTCCGCTGCTCCTGAGTAGTAGCCGCTTTGGAAGTCACCAAAAAACTGGACAACAGTAAAACCAGCAATGCAAGAGTAAACACGCTTAGCAAAAACCTGTTTCTTTTCCAATGTCTTTTCCAAACAAGTAACACGATTTGACTTGTATTGTTCATAACAACTCGAATACTTTTAGGTCTTGCTCAATGATGCCATCCTTTATAGTCAGTATTCTTGGTGCTTGTTTAGCCAAATCCAAATCATGGGTGACCATTAATATGGTCATTCCAAACTCCATCCAACATCGTTTCAATATGTTCATTATTTCTTGTGCAGATACTGAATCCAAATTGCCTGTAGGCTCATCAGCCAATAACAGTTTAGTCTTATTGACTATAGCTCTAGCGAATGCTACCCTCTGTTGTTCGCCGCCGGATAGTTCATTGGGAAACTTATCATCTTTATCTTTTAGCTCAAGGAGTTCCAAAACACTATCATATAAATATACGTCCATCTTCCTATTGTCGATATAGCTTGGCAACTCTATATTCTCTTTTACTGTAAAATCCGGAATCAAACTGTAATCTTGGTAAACCATCCCTATGTTTTTTCTTCTGAACACAGTTCTCTCTTTATCTGACAATTTCCAGATACTTGTGTTATTGATCAGCACTTCACCGCTCGATGGCACACTTAAGCCGGAAATGACATTTAACAGTGTTGTTTTCCCACTTCCACTTTTACCGATAAGAACTACAAACTCGCCCATGCTAATACTGAGCGAAACTCCATTTAAGGCGTGCGCAGCGTTTTTTTCACTGCCATAGGTTTTGTACATGTCTTTAACAGAAATAAAAGCCATCTGTATCCTCCCTCAACAGCAAACAGCATACCAGTCATTTCTTTCTTTAAGGTGACTCATACAGCATACCTGCAGCATCAAGATATGGTATCCAAATATTAAATTCAACATATTCCTTCACACTGTTGACACTGATATTGCCGTAATGCAATTCAAGGATCCTTTTAGCTATAGCTAACCCCAATCCATGTGAGTTGGATGATCTATCAACTGAAAATGAATTGTATCTCTGAAATTCATTTTCAGAAATGAACACATCACTGCTATTTATATTTCCGATCGCTACACGTACTCCGTTTTTCTCCGCAACCACATTAAACCTGATTTCTGTTCCACGAACTGCATGTTCTATACAATTCTTAAGAATGTTGCTTAAAGCTTCACTTATCCACCTTTCGTCGCAATTTATATTCATTGCCTCAGGAGCGCAAACATTTACATGAAGATCTTTGATCTCCATTGCTGGACCGAGTTCATCGACAATTGATTCAATAATGCTCGTCATATTTACTTTTTTCAGTTCCATCTTTGGAAGAGATGAATTTAAGTAACACAAAGTCAGGGAATCTTCGAGTAGATGATCAATCTGTGTTACATTGTCTAAACACCTCCTTACATTTTCCTCATCGTTCATTTTCTCCAAACGAATCTGAAGCACCGAAAGAGGTGTTTTGATTTGATGTGTCACGTTAGCCCAAAAGTCCTGTTGGTAAGTTAGTTCTTTTTCCTTCTCGTCTTTAAGCCTTTGATAAACGTCATGCTGTTCATTTACTGCGCATCTGATATTATATGGAACTAAACTAATATCAGTTGTATCGTTTCTCCTTAGATAATCCACTATTGCATCTTCGCTTTTTTCGCATTGTTTTGTGGTTTTATTAATTAGCATCACATTAGCAATGACAAGAATAAGTATCATTGCTAACAGAACAGCAACTTTATATCTGTTTCCATATAACAATGCCAATAGCCATATCTTTGAATATGCATTGTTATACAGCAGTTCCATTCCACTGGATATTGTTTTCTTTTCCCCGCTCATGATGGTCTTTATAAATGGGGTAATATCAATATCAGTTTCACGTGACATTTCAGCAAGAACCCCCAAACAGAAAACGTCTTTTGTAATCAGAAAGATTACAAAAGACGAGAAAATCAGAAAAAGCAGAAGCATCTCAGCCAAAACTAACACTTTTTTCGTCCGGTCAACCCG
>JAFUBI010000129.1 GCA_017460285.1 Oscillospiraceae bacterium
AAGATTACACCACACCGATAACCGCTTTTCAAGATGTTTCTTAACAATCTGTTCATTTTTTCGAAAGTGCACAAAAAAAGAAGGAGGATGACCCCCTCTTTCTCCATATTATTTTGCGAAGACCACTTTGATCTCGTACCGTTCGAGACCAAACGAACCGGAAAGAAAATTGAGCAGGATCTGTTCCGCATTTTCCGCGGCTCGCTCGAGAAGTCCTTCCTCCACCGCCTTTTCCTGTTCAATGCGTATCATGTCGCTTTGAGACAGTGCAAAATCCTCCACTTCGAAGGGGTTGAAGATACTTTTCTTCTCTCCATACAGCAGAAAACTGTCCGGATCGATCTCCGTAGAGATGATCTCGACCTTGGGAAGATGAATGG
Organism: Oscillospiraceae bacterium; assembly: GCA_017460285.1. Taxonomy (GTDB): domain Bacteria; phylum Bacillota; class Clostridia; order Oscillospirales; family Ruminococcaceae; genus RUG11783. The sequence continues at coordinate 381 of JAFUBI010000129.1, forward strand.
TGATCGTCCTCTTTACATCGTCTTTCTCCACAAGGATCTTGTTGAAATCCACTCCCGCGATAACAGAGCCGTCGTAACTGTACACATAACTGGACCTTGTGCCCGGGATCTTGAGCCCGAAAAGGTCCACCTGCGACTCGAAGGTCTCGACATGGGTGAAATAGTACTCTGCTGTAACCAGTTTTCCGATATCCTTCAATCCTTCCTGGATCGTCTCGCCGGACAAGGTGATGTCTTCAAGGAAGACCTTTTCTTCTTTTATGACACTGCTGACATCAGGATCTCTCTCACTTTTTTCTATCTCATCCTCAAGCGTCTCGATCTGACGCCGGTAATAAAACCGCATGCCGATGATCACTGCGACAAAAAACAGGATCATCAAAAATGTGGCTAAGATCCTTTTTCCGCGTCTGCTCATCCCTCTCTCCTTGTGTCCAATGCTTTTCTTCTCGGATCACAAATGCGCCGAGACCTGTTTCACTAATTCGATTTTGTTTTCCAGTATAGGCACGCACTGTCTCATACTGTTCCTTCACATCTGTTATAATACAGAAAGAAAGCACAAAAAAACATAAAGGAGCTTTTAAGAATTTTGAAAGATTACATTCTTATCACAGGCGGAAGCAGCGGTCTTGGACTAGAGCTCGTCCGTGAAGCGCACAGACGCGGGATGGATGTTGCGAGCCTTTCCAAAGACCCTGAAAAAGCAAGACGACTGCAGGAAGAATTCCCGGAGCGCTTGACCGCGTTTTCCGGAGACCTTACCGATCCGCTGTTCGTCCAAAGTACGGTTAGCACAGTCCGTAAAGAAGGCAACATCCGTATCCTGATCAACTGCGCAGAACGCGGTGTGTTCCGCTCTCCTGCGGATTATACGCCGGAAGATATCGAGTTATCCCTTCAGGGACTTCGCGGTATGGAACTCATGACGACAGCCGTTCTGAAAGCAACTGACGAAAAAGGTCTGAAAATAGTAAACATTCTCTCTTCCGCAGCACTCAAAGGGAAACCAAAAGAAGCCCTGTATTGTGCGGCAAAGTGGGGCGAACGCGGTTACACGGAAGCTCTCAAGGCAGCCTACTCTGAAACCAGTGTGAAAGTGATCGCGATTTATCCTTCCGGACTCAATACAGCCTTTTGGGACAAGTCCAGAGACTATATCCCGGAATCCAAGTCCGATACCTTCCTTGATCCTTCGGCAGTAGCAAAAATGAGACTGGAAAACATCCTTCAGGAAAACGACAAGATCGATGACGAGATGATCATCAGTCGAAATTGAAAGGTAATCTGATATGGGAAAATTAGATAATAAAAATGTAGCGATCACTGGAGCTTCCAGCGGGATCGGAAAAGCTACCGCTCTGCACGTAGCCAAAGAAGGCGCAAATGTAGCTCTCATCGCCAGGAATCGTGAAAGACTCGAGGAGACTGCTGAGGCGGTTCGTGCTCTCGGAAGAAAAGCAGTCGTGATCGAAGCCGACGTAACGGACGCTGAAAAAGTAAAAGAAGCCGTTGACACTGCGATCCGTGAGTTGGGAAGTCTGGACGTATTTCACTGCAACGCCGGCATCTACCTACGCTGCCCTGCAAAAGATCTCCGTATGGATCAGATCCGCAAACTCATGGAAGTGGACTTTTTCGGATGTCTCAACTGCGTTTATGCTGTACTTCCCTATTTCCTGGAAAGAAAAAGCGGCACCATCGTTACCACCTGTTCCATGGACGGCAAAAAAGGAGTCCCGCCAGATGCAGCATATGTTGCTGCGAAGTTCGCGATGAACGGATTTTTCCAGGTTCTGAGACAGGAGTTGAGAGGGACAGGGGTCCACGCAGCCATCATTTATCCCAGCCGCATGGACACACCGCAGATACGTCATGTGGACTGCCCATCCATCACACCAAAGGGAGATCCGGACCTCGTCGCTAAAGCGGTCGTCAAGGCGGTCGTAAAAAAGAAGAAGGAACTGATGGTCCCCTCCTTCTCCTGTCATCTGCTCACCTGGGCGGATGCTATCAGTCCGTCCCTGAGTGACTGGCTTGTCCGCATAAATCACCTGGACGGAACTGTAAATGACATCGAACCGATCAACGAGGCGAAATAATATGCAAAAGAAACACACGCATCTTTTCTACATCGGTCTTCTCATGACTGCCGTTGGAGCCATTCTCTTCTTTTCAAGAGTCCGCATCGGAAGTTACCTCTTCCCTCGCTTTGGCTCCTTTGACACAGCTCCTGTTTTTGTGGTGGCATGGGCTCTGTGTTTCCTGCTGCTTGTGTTCAGACCTTCCAGCATGGCGAAATACCTCCTTGCTCTCGTCACACTTGCTCTCGTCATTGCGGTCATCCTCAGCGCTCATATCTATTTCGTACAGACATCGATCCTGTACTTTTTCGGGATCCTCGCCCTTCTTTTTGGAGGGGTCGGTCTGGTGCTCCGTGAACGGAATAAAAAATAGCCTCGAGTTCTTCGAGACTATGATCTGAACTTGTGTCACTCGTCTTTTAAAGGCGAGTGACTTTTATTGTGGGATCTAACTTCTTAATATCCAGCCTGGTGTCTTTTCCGCAAATGATCTCCTCCAGAGCATCACACCCTTCAAATGCCAAAGCGCTGATCTCTTTGACGCCCGTTTCGCAAAAGACCCTCTTCAAGTTTTTGCAGTCCTGAAACGTGAAAGGCGGAACAAAGGTGACATTGCCCGGGATCGTTATCTCCTCCAGGCTGCAGCGTGCAAAAGCGTACTGCCACAGGTTGCGAAGGCTGTTGGGAAGCTTTAGTCGGTGCAAAGACGTGCAGCCGTCGAAGACGGCTCCACCGAGATCGGTTATTCCCTCTGGGATGTGGATCTCTGTGATCTCATTGTGTCCCTTAAAAAGGTCGTAATACAGCACGGTCACAGCGCTCCCCCAATGTACAGCAGGAATATCTACGGACGTTTCCTCGCCCCGGTAACCCCTCAAGCAATAACTCTCGTCCTCGATCTGTTTGTACTCAAACTCCGGCATTCTCTCCGCTCCTCACACGAAACTTCGGAAATAGTCACATTCCTCTTTGTTGCATCTCTTTCCCTCTTCAGAACGCATGTTGCAATGGAACACGTGACCCAGGACATGTTCGGGATCTCCGTAATAGTGATACTCCGTATCCACGCCTAAAGCCTTCAGCCTTTCCACTAGAGGAAGTGCTGCTGCCGCGAGGAAATCCCCCTCACAAGTCATGACATACGCGGGCGGAAATTCTCCATTCACATGCTCCATAACACTGACCTGACGCATCTCGGTCTCCGTGTCTTTGTTGGGAAGAAAATCCTTTATGAGCGACCCTAAAAAATCAAAGCCTTTGCTCTTTTGAATCTGGTAAACACCGCAATTCAGCGCGACCGCTTTGGGCAAAAATCCCTTGGGAGGTATGACTCCTATTTCAGAAGCGTAATTGCTGTCCGTACACAAGCAGCAGTACAAGCCCAGCATATGGGCCCCTGCGCTGTCTCCCACAGCAAAGACGTTTTCTGTATCCAGACCATATTCTTCACTGTTTTTCAGAATCCATTCGACCACCGTATTGGTGTCTTCCAAAGGAGCGGGGAATTTATATTTGGGAGCGAGCCGGTAGGTGAAGTTGACAACAGCAAATCCATGCTGCGCAAGCGACATGCAGTAATACTGATAAAGTTCTTTATCACCGTATACCCATCCTCCCCCGTGGACACTGATGATCACCGGGAGTTTTCCTTCCGCATCTTTCGGTCGATACACATCCAGCAGGTTCCACTTGCCGTTGGACCCATAGGGGATATTGTCATACCGACGGATATCCTCCGGTGTCGTGAGTCCTTCGTCTCTTTTCTTATCCGATTTCCGGAACATTGCACACGTCAGCATACTAACAATAGACATTTTTCTTCCCCCCATGCTCAAAACGCCGGCAGTGCCGGCGCTCGAGATCAATTATTTCAAAGAGTGTTGATATATTTTACCGCTTCAGTTGCAGCAACTGCGCCGTCTGCCGTAGCAGTGACTAGTTGTCTCACATCCTTGACGCGGTTATCACCTGCGACAAATACACCAGGCGTCTTTGTTCTGCAGTTCTCTGCAGCTACCGCGTATCCGGAAGCGTCCAGTTCAACAACAGAAGCGAAATTCTGATTTTCCGGGATCCTTCCTACCGCGACAAACAATCCGTTTACAGGGATATCACGCACAGAGCCATCTTTATTCGTCACCTCAATGCTCACTAAGCGCTTTTCAGCGTTCAGTTTCGTCACATTGCTGTTATAAACGAACTCCACATTATCGCGTTGACTCAGTTGACGCACCGTCGTATCCTCGCCACGGAAAGTATCTCTTCTGTGGATAAGATAGACTTTCGCTGCAAGGTCCGCAAGATAAAGAGCGTCTTCCAACGCTGTATTTCCTCCGCCTACCACAGCGACTGTTTTATTCCGGTAAAAATTGCCGTCGCAAGTGGCACAGTACGATACGCCTCTGCCAACCAGTCTGTCCTCATCCTCTACACCGAGTTTTCTGTTCTCGGATCCGGTCGCGAGTATGACTGTTTTTCCGGTATAACTTCCGGTCTGGGTAACTACTTCCTTCGCATCCCCAAGGTCTCTCACTTCGACAGCGCGCTCGTAACGGATCTCAGTGCCAAGATTAGTGACCTGGTTTTGAAGTTTGGTAGCAAACTCCACACCGGAAATGTGATCTGCTGTAGGATAGTTCTCAATATCTGGCGTGTTGATGATCTGCCCGCCGCAATTCATCGCTTCCAGCACAAGCACCTCTTTGCTCGCTCTGCGCGCATAGATCGCAGCTGTCAGACCCGCAGGACCGCCTCCCACGATTATGACATCATACATACGTTTAGCCTTTCAAAAATGCTTCCAATACCGGTCTGGGCTGAGCGCCGACCTTGCGACCTGCCTCCTTGCCGTCCTTGAAAAGAACAAGGCACGGAATGGAGAATACGTCGTATTCTTCTGCAAGTTCGCTCTCGTCATCTACATTCACGGAAACGATCTTATAGGCATCGGATGCATCTGCCAACTCGTGAAGAGTAGGCTTCAACATCTGGCAAGGGCCACACCAATCTGCATTGAAATCCACGAGGACCGGTTTGTCTGCCTTTAATACTTCCTGTTCAAAATTCGCTACAGTGATCTCCTGAAGTGCCATTGTTTTCTCTCCTTTAACAACATTATTTTCTATTCAGATTATAACAGTCCCTGGATATCCTTTTCAATTTCAGCAGGAGCTGTTGTGGGGGAATAGCGCTTTACCGCGTTCCCATCGCGATCGATCAGGAACTTTGTGAAATTCCACTTGATATCTGCATCCGCTTTGCAGGAATCACTGATCTTTGCGATCATAGCCATCGTAGCCTTGTTCTTGAGACCCTGAACGTCATCACTCGGGATCTGCTCTTTCAGCCATGTATAAACCGGGCTTTCATTCTCACCATTGACATCGATCTTTTTAAACTGATCGAACTGAGTTTTGTAGCGCATCGTGCAGAACTCATGGATCTCAGCATCACTACCTGGAGCCTGTTTTCCAAACTGGTTGCAGGGGAAATCCAAAACTTCAAGACCCTGATCATGGTAGGTCTCGTACAGTTTTTCAAGTCCTTCGTATTGAGGAGTAAATCCGCAACCTGTAGCTGTATTGACGATCAGGAGGACTTTTCCCTTCAACTGATCCAAAGCAAAATCATCACCATATCTCTTTTTTACACTAAGATCAAATAAACCCATTGCTGCTCTC
>JAFUBI010000130.1 GCA_017460285.1 Oscillospiraceae bacterium
ATAATCACCAGAGCTCTTGGGATCGAGCCAAAGGTGACATTCGATGTGATTCAGATGAGACTAGCCAAGAACGACATCCTGATGCTTTGCAGCGATGGTCTGTCGAATCTGGTACCACAGGATACGATGCTTTCAATATTCCGCTACAACGATTTTTACAGAGCTCCCAAACTCCTCGTGGACGCAGGGCTCGATGCAGGCGGATTTGACAATATAACTACAGTAATGATGCAGGTGTAACAATGAAGCAAACTACCGAAAAAGACAACTATATCGGACGCAGATTAGACGGACGGTATTTGGTCGAAGAGCTGATTGGCGTCGGCGGTATGGCATATGTTTACAAGGCGACCGACTTGAAGGATAACTCGACTGTTGCGGTCAAAATCCTGAAAGAGGAATTGCTGGACAACGAGGAATTGGTTCGCAGATTCAAGAACGAATCCAGAGCGATCAGTATGCTGGATCACGAGAATATCGTAAAAGTCCTGGATGTCAATTTCTCTGACTCAGTCCAGTACATAGTCATGGAATACTTGAACGGTATCACACTGAAGGAGTATATCCAGGCACATACATCCCTAACCTGGAAAGAGACTGTTTACTTCTCAGAACAGTTGCTGCGCGCTTTGCAGCATGCCCATGACCGCGGGATCATCCACAGGGATATGAAGCCTCAGAATGTCATGCTCCTTCGTAATGGCAAGATCAAGGTCATGGATTTTGGCATTGCGCGTTTTTCCAGAAGCGGCATGCATACCATCACTGACAAAGCGATAGGTACGGTTCACTATATCAGCCCCGAACAAGCAAAAGGGGAGGAGACCAATACCCAGTCTGACATCTACAGTGTTGGTGTCATGATGTATGAGATGTGCACCGGAAAACTGCCCTTTGATTCTCAAAGCGCGGTCACAGTCGCTCTCAAACAGATCTCCGATACTCCCAAGAGTCCAAGAGAGATCAATCCGGTAATCCCGGAAGGTCTCGAAGATATCATCATGAAAGCTATGGAGAAAGATACTGCTAAGAGGTATCCTTCTGCCGGCTCCATGCTGATGGATATTGAAAACTTCAAAACCAATCCCAGTATCCGTTTTGAATACAAGTATCTCTCATCGGAGAACCCGACAATCTATCTCGACCATGCTAAGGCGGAAGAACCTGTCGAGGAAGTTCCCGTTGAAGTCAAGAGGGACACAGAAATGGCAAAAGAGAAGACGCCTGTACGCAACGCATCGATCTCATCCAGTTCCAGATCCAATGCGAAAGGCGCAAAAGTAAAGAAAAAACGCCCCCATACCATCAACTTGCCTATTGCGATTCTCATGGGCATCACAGCCGCATGTTTGATTGGCGCGGGTATTCTCGTTTATATGACGCTCAACCTCAGTGGAAGCCAACTCTTTGCGAACCACATTGATGTTGATCTTCCGGATTTTGTTGGAAAACAATTGAGAAGCATCCAGGCAAATTCGGACTATTCAGCGTTTACCTTTGAAGTTGTGGAAGAGTTCAACGCTGATTACACAGCCGGTACAGTGTTCTCGCAGACTCCTGCTCCTCCGAAAGAGGTCAAGGATAACGCAAAGATCACACTGTATGTCAGCAAGGGAACCCAGATCGTCACGGTTCCGGATATCGTCGGTGATACCTACGGTAATGCGGTAAAAGAATTGCAGGCTTTGGGACTTGTTGTTATTCGTGAAACAGACAACACAAATGAATACAACGGCAACACGATCACTAAGGTGGAACCGAGTTCCGGTACTTCAGTTGAGTCTGGGACGATGGTTACCATTTATGTTAACACGCCTAACCGTGTTAACAGCCATTATGTGCCGAACGTGGTTGGTATGCCTCTTGGAACGGCAAAAGGTGCCTTGATGGCGAATGGACTTCGTGTTGGTACGATTACGGAAGTTCCTGCAGCAGAGCCGGCTGGAACAGTTATCGGACAAGGAATCGGTGCCGGAGCACGTGTATCCACTGGATCCTATGTGCCGCTGACGGTAAGTTCCGGTATTCAGGAACAGGAGCGGAATTTCAGTACTGGGTTGCCGAAAGCAAATGCTGAAGGAAAGACACCGTTCAATTGGGAGATGACCATCGGGGACGCAAAAGCGAGTGGAAGCAGCAATGGCGGTGGAAATGCCTCGATCAAGAAAAAAGGCACGGACGACGAAAGCGGACAGTTGACGGTTGACGGAGTCGTATATAAGAAGTTCACGGTCAGTTATCAGTCTGGTGAAATCAAAGTTACTTATACAAATCCTGACTTTGATAAGAGTTCGAGCGGCGGTGAAGAGCCGACTCCTCATACTCACGTATTGGAACATCATGATGCGACCACTTCCACGGTTTGTACAAGCGCAGGGACGATAGAGTATTGGTCTTGCACTGAGTGCGGGAAAAACTTTTCTGATTCGGCTGGATCCACAGAAGTATCAACAGTATCAAATGGTGTGTATGGATCTCATAATTTGACACATATTGATAGTAAGCCTGCAACAACAGAAGAGGCTGGTAATATCGAATATTGGAAGTGCTCAGTTTGTGGTAAGTGTTTCAATAGCGCTTATGGTTCGGCTGAACAGGAGATTTCGGAATCTTCTACAGTGATTCCAAAACTTGATCCACCAACTGATCCTACACCAGATCCTAATCCAGATGGCTAAGGCTGATAATGGCTGATATTTCTTACAACGGAATCATTATGAAGGGAATCGGCGGATTTTATTACGTAAAAACCGCCGATTCGGTTTTAGAATGCAAAGCTAAAGGCATCTTCCGTAAGAAAGGGATCACCCCTCTTGCAGGGGCTCGTGTCACTGTGATCGGGGAAGAAGGCGGTTACGCGATATCCGAGATCCATGAAAGGAAGAATTCATTTCAAAGACCGCCCATCTCAAACGTGGATGTGTTCTTTTACGTTGTGTCATCTGTAGACCCAAGACCGAATTATATGGTCGCGGACCGGCTTATCATGCTCTGTGAGCAGAGAGGGATCTCGCCAGTCATTTTGGTGACGAAAACGGATCTTGTTGCTGCCCAGGAGTTCATCGACCTGTACCGAGGTGTAGGTTATTCCGTGATCGATGTCATGGCGAATGAAGGAGCTGCGATCGAAGAAGTCAAAAAAGATATTGCGGGTCATTTGTGTGTGTTCTCCGGGAATTCAGGGGTCGGAAAATCCACCTTCCTTAACAAACTGGACGATACATTGGGACTCCACACAGCTGAGATCAGCAAAAAGCTTGGCAGAGGCAAACATACTACTCGTGCTGTCGAGTTATATGAATTATTTGATGGTTATGTAGCGGATACACCGGGCTTTTCTGCGTTGGATTTTGAGCGTGTTGAGAGA
>JAFUBI010000131.1 GCA_017460285.1 Oscillospiraceae bacterium
CGACTTCTGCCATCAAAGATTATGCCAAAGATATCAAAGAAAACTTCCAGGATGACGCGGAAGAGAAGATTACGGTCTCCATCGCAGGTCGTGTCATGACAAGACGCATCATGGGAAAAGCTTCTTTCTTCAATCTTCAGGATACGACCGGGACGATCCAGGTATATGCCAGAAGAGATGATGTCGGGGAGGAAGTCTACAACAGATTCAAGAAATGGGATATCGGTGACATCCTCGGTGTGAAGGGATTCGTGTTCCGCACTCAGACCGGTGAGTTGACTGTCCATGCGACAGAGCTCCAGCTCCTGAGTAAATCTCTGCGTCCTCTTCCGGAAAAGTTCCACGGTCTCACGGACGCAGATACGATCTACCGCAAGCGCTACCTGGATCTGATCACCAATCCAGAATCCAAGGAAGTGTTCCGCAAGCGTTCTGCCATCATATCTGCGATCCGCAGTTTCCTCGATAACGAGGGATTCATGGAAGTTGAGACACCAATGTTGGTGTACAATGCCGGCGGCGCATCCGCTCGTCCATTCGAGACACACTTCAACGCATTGAACGAAGACATGAGGCTTCGGATCTCTTTGGAACTTTATCTGAAGAGATTGATCGTCGGCGGGTTCGACAGAGTCTATGAGATCGGAAGAGTATTCCGCAATGAGGGTATCGATACCAGACACAATCCGGAATTCACCATGATGGAATTGTATCAGGCGTATACAGACTACCATGGAATGATGGATCTCACGGAGAGGATGTACCGACATGTGGCGCAGAAGGTTCTTGGCACCACCACACTGGTATATAAGGGAGTCGAGATGGATCTTTCCAAGCCATTTGAGCGAATCTCAATGGTAGACGCAGTCAAGAAGTATGCGGGCGTTGATTGGAAGGAGATCCATACACTGGAGGAGGCAAGAGCCAAGGCCAAGGAATTGAAGGTGGAATACGAGCCATTCCATGGAAAAGGCGATATCCTCTGCGCGATCTTCGATGCCTACGCAGAAGAACATCTTATCCAACCGACTTTCCTCATGGATCATCCGATCGATGTCTCTCCCCTTACAAAGAAAAAGCCGGAAGATCCGGAGTATGTTGAACGTTTCGAGTTCTATATGAATGGGTGGGAAATGGCAAATGCTTACTCTGAGTTGAACGACCCGGTGGATCAGAGAGAACGTTTTGCCGCTCAGGAGATCAAACTGGCTCATGGCGATGAAGAAGCAAACCACACAGATGAGGACTTTCTTGAGGCTATGGAAACAGGAATGCCTCCGCTCGGTGGTATCGGATATGGTGTGGATCGCATGATCATGCTGTTTACCGGAGCAGAAGCGATACGTGATGTACTTCTTTTCCCGACATTGAGGTCCATCAAGACCGGAAGCGAGGAAAACAGCGTTGAAAATTCTCAGCCAAATGTGGACGTTGTTCCCGGTGAAGACGGTCCGACAGCAGTCTGGACAGCCGGAAATACAGAGCCTATCGACTTCTCGAACGTGCAGATCGAGCCTCTGTTTGAGGAGTTCGTGGACTTTGAGACCTTCTCAAAATCTGACTTCAGAGCAGTGAAAGTTCTCGAATGTGAAGCTGTTCCGAAGAGTAAAAAGCTCTTAAAATTCGTGCTAGACGACGGTACAAGTTCTCATAGAGTCATTTTAAGTGGTATTCACGAATACTATGAGCCGGAAGAGCTGGTTGGTAAGACTTGCATTGCCATCACAAATCTGCCTTCGAGGAAGATGATGGGAATCGATTCTTGCGGCATGCTGATCTCTGCGGTACATCATGAGGGAGAGGAAGAAAGACTCCATCTCCTGATGGTGGATCCTCACATTCCGGCAGGTGCAAAACTGTATTGATATCTTGATTACAAAGTGTAAAATAATCCAGAAAACACACCAAAATACGCCACAAGTACGCCAAGATAGGCATAAGGAATATGCAAATTCGCAGATATTTCTAAATGTTCACGTGAGTTATTAATCGCAGAATTTTGAAGAGTCCGCCGAGCTTTCGGTGGACTCTTGCTCAAGGGAAATACAGATGATAGAAATAGTGAAAGAGGCTTTGTACGAGAGCAAAGCATGGGACAAACTATCCTACGAAGAAAAGAACGAGAAACTGTTTGAAAACCAGAAGCACTTGCTGGAGCAGTTTCTGGAGAAGCATGCTATTTAGCCTGAGGATCTCTCGATAATCGGTCATCTTGCCGACCTCCTTTAATGTTGTCACCTTTCGATGCACCTTCATTATAGGGTGGTCTAATATCGCCGTCGAGGTGGTACAGTTTGCTGCGTTGCCCTGATCTATTTTGAAGTGTACCCCATGTCAAGGACAAAATAATTTTAGACGCTGTTAATGCGTAACCGACCATGTTATGCTGAAACTGCTTTGTCAATACAGA
>JAFUBI010000132.1 GCA_017460285.1 Oscillospiraceae bacterium
ATGCGGTCCTGAATGCCAACGATCCCTCTCTTCTTTCTCCGGACAGCATGAAGGAAGCATTTGACGCGCTTCTGAATGAGAGACTGACGAGCATAGGTGACTATTTCCGCTGTGCTTACCGATCCCTGGCTCTGAGTTATAACGAAGCGATACTGGAACTGGAAAGAAATACCGGAAAGCGTTACAGCAAACTCTATATCGTCGGCGGAGGAGCGAAGAATCTGTTCCTGAACGAACTGACGCAGCAGGCTACCGGAAAACAGGTAGTTGCTCTTCCCATCGAGGCGACAGCTCTCGGCAACTTATCCATACAACTAAAATAACTCCACATTTGAAATGAAAAAGACCAGGTATCCCGTCCGATGAGATACCTGGTCTTCCTATAATGCTGCTTTCAGGAGTACGACAGCAGGATCTCCACTAAGATCTTGATCCCCGTGATATAGTCCTCCTCATCGATCCATTCTTTTCCCACGGTGCCTCGTTTTGGCAGGATGCATGACGGACCGATCCCGATGCAGTGGCTTCCGCCGAATACCATGGGGAAACGAATATCGCTTCCTGCGTGGTACTGGTGGATGAACTCCATAGGTCCGCAGATCTCCGTGATACAGTTTTCGACGAAGTTTACAAAGGGGTGATCGTTCGGAACGATAGCGGGTGTCGCTTTCATGTCCCCGTATTCCAGTGTCCAATCTTCCGTATAGCCGGATTCCTGCATCTTCGTTCCGAGGAAAGATGCGAGACCTTCTTTGACGGACTGTGGAGTAAGGGGGTGGTAGAATCGGCAGCGCATCCGGATCTCCGCTTTAAGAGCAACTTCTCCATAGCCGGCATCGGATTGAACGGAGCCGATATTCAGAAGGAAGGACGGCTCCCCTTTGAATGAGCCGAAATCGAAAAGGTTCGTATCCCGCATGTGCTGATCGTATTCCTCGAGCCAGCCGATGGCTTTTCCAGCCCAAAGATTGGCGTTGATCCCTGCAGACAGATCGTCGTGGGGAATACCGGGTCTGCCGGTCAATGTGAGTTTGAGGTCCACAACACCGAGGGAGATGTTCTTGATCTCTTGGAATCCGTGTCCGGTCTCAGCAGGATGAAGATAGATCGTATTCTGCGCGTTGTATCCCCGCTGCATGGCGGTGAGCGTCCCGTATGCTCCTCCATGTTTTCCCAGGATGGAGAGGACCGTCAGGTCGTAAGGCAGAGAGGGCTTGAAGAGGAGTGCGACCTTGAGGGCTTCCAGCATCATGGCGATACCGCCTTTGTCATCCGCAGCTCCCAGACCGTAGATCTTGCCGGATTCCCGTTCAGCAAGGAAAGGTTGCTCTTTTTTGCCGAAAGCATCCTCTGCTTCCGTGTCTATATGCGCAAACAGCATGAGCGATGGCGCATCTCCGGTTCCCTTACGTTTCCCAGCGACATTGTAGGCGTTCGTGTCGTAAGAGATGCCAGGCTCGCAATAGTCCGGATGAGACCGCACAGCATCCAGATCTCCTGGAAAGGCTTCGGTCACAAACCCCATGGCATCCAATTTGTTCTGTACAAGTCGCTGTGCTGTAGTTGGACCCAGATCGGGACTTGGTGTCTCGATGAGTTCCATCAAAGTTGCGATCATCTCTTCGCGATTGTCGTCGATATAGCGGTTGATGTTGGCGTCCATTTGTCCATGCCTCCTGCGCGTCGTTATCCTTTCTTGAATTATAGCGACCCAGTCGACTTTAGTTCAATATCGTGCTAAAGTAAGAGCAACAGAAAGAGAGGGCAAGCGATGGACGATACATTTGAACTGTATGACTTGAAAGTTGAGGTCACGGAGGGAGAGAAGCCTTATGTGTGCGGTCACCACACGGGGGACTATTTCCTCGTTCAGGGGGAGAACCTGGTGTTTGAGAAAAGCAGTTCTTTCTCTATGTATGCGCTCAGTGCGATCCTTCCTCTTCTTCCTGCAAAACAGCGAAAACTGGACAAGAACGATTGGATGTACACCGACTCGTATATCGCTTGTCCGGATCCCAACTGCGGCGCAAGGTTTAAGATCAGCCGCACAGGAGTCCGAGTATTATCACACGGGGAATGCACAGTCGTGCCATTGGAGGGCGTAAAGAATGGAGCAGAAGAATAGATTTTCCAACGGATATGAGTTTAACCGCATCATCAACGGGTGCTGGCAGCTTTCTGCGGAACATTGCCTTCAGGGTTCTCTGGACATCGACGATGCCATTTACGCTTTCCATCAGCTGAAAGACAAAGGGTTCACGACTTTTGACTGTGCGGATATCTATACCGGAGTGGAGGAGATCCTTGGAAGATTCGTCAATGAACTGAAGGCTTCCGGGAACTATCAGGAGGAAGATATACAGATCCATACGAAGTTCGTGCCGGACAGATCGATCCTTCCGGTCATCAACAGTGAGTACACGGAAAAGATCGTGGACCGCTCACTCAAGAGGATGCACCGTGAGGCGATAGACCTGATCCAGTTCCATTGGTGGGACTACGATATCCCCGGATATATGGACGCGGCGCTGGATCTCGTGAAGCTCCAGAAAAAGGGAAAGATCCGCAACATCGGCATGTGCAACATGGATACCCAGAGACTCAAGGAATTCGTGGAAGCCGGGATCCCTGTCGTATCCAATCAGGCACAATACTCCATGTTTGACCGCAGACCGGAGAAGACTCTTCTGGAATACAGCAGGGAACACGGTATCTACACATTTTGCTACGGAACTTTGGCTGGAGGTTTTCTGGACGAGAGGTACCTGGGTAAGCCATATATCGCTCCAGAGACACGTTCACAGGTCAAATATATGCAGATCATCGAGGATACGCTCACCTGGGATGGACTTCAGGAACTGCTGAAACTGCTGCATGAGATCGCACAGGAAGATGGCGTATCCATTGCGAACGTTGCTACGCAGTATATCCTCAGGCAGGAAGGCGTCGGGGCCGTCATGGTGGGAACAAGAAATTCCAAACACATCGACTCCAACGTGAAAACATTGAATTTCGAATTGACAGAGAAACAGATCGAGCGCATCCGCGCGTTTTTGTCCTCGTACCCGATCCTTCCGGGGGACTGCTTCGGTCTGGAGAGGACGTCTCCGAGATATCTGGGGATCCTGCTGATGGATCTCAACAAGGAAGAAGCATAGCCGTAAACATCATATACAAAAAACAGCTCTCCTATCCGGTTAGGGAATGGAGAGCTGTTCTCTTTAGAATTCAAAAAGGTCTCTTGGGAAGTTTGTGAGGAATTCGGCGCCCGTCTCGGTGACGAGGATCATATCCTCAACACGCATGTACATCTCACCCTTGAACCACATTTTTGGTTCAGCCGCAAATACCATGCCGGGCTTCAGGATGAAATCGTAGTCTTTGTTCACCATCGGAAATTCGTGACAGTCGATCCCGATCTGATGTCCCAGCATCTGCTCTTTCTGGAACCGAAGGTCTTCGCCAAATCCGAGTTCCGTCACTCTCTCGTGAACAAGGCGGTACAGTTCGTTGTTGTTCGTCTGATAAGGAACGATGCTGTCCACCATGTGTTGCAGACCTGCATGCAGTGCTTCGTAAGCTTTCTTGATGCGTTCCGGAGCCTTTCCGCGATACAGACTTCTGCCCCAATCGGAGCAGTACCCATTGTGCATATAACCGATGTCGAACGCGATACCGGTCTGAGGCTGGAGTTTCCATTCCCTGTCGTAATATTCCACGTTTTCCGTCGTGATGGTGTTCTGTGTCTTGAATCCGACGGTAGGGGTAAAGGACAAGTCATCGATCCCGTTCATGAGACCGTATTCGATGACCAGGTTTTCCGCCTCGCGCTGAGTCATTCCGTCTTTCAGGTGTTCGAACACATACATGTTCGCGTCGTCAGTGAACTTTGCCATGAAGCGCAGTGCCTTGATCTCATCCGGATCCTTGCAGACGCGGATATCTTTCAGGATGTCTTCGGCATCGCTTACCTGGACCTCCGGATCGATCTCGTGAAGCATTGCTGAGATATAGTCTTTTGAGGAGATGCCCACTCCCACACGCTTCTCATGGATGAATGGAGCGAGGGCGTCCTCAAATTGATCCATGTAGGATACAGTCACATGTCCTGGATAGCGGCTCAGGAAGTAATCTTTGTTGTGCCGGTTCGTGAGGATGTTGTATTCACCATTCGCGTTGAGGTACAGGAGGACCTCCGGCTGAAGGTAAGATGTGTGCCTTCCCTCGATGTTCGTCATGGCGTGTCGCTGCCAGTAATAGTCGTTGCACTCCAGTAAATACTGGAAGTTTGCGCCGATACCGTAGACCACGGCTTCCAGATCAGCCTCGGCGATCGCTTTTGCTGCAAGTTGTATCCGATTTTCTTTCATATAAAACTCCTTTTTGGAATTTCAGTGTAATCTTTCTGTGAAACTGCGATGAAAAAGCGCCGAAAAAGGAAATAAAGTTTGGATATTATTTCACCGCCAAAAAGATTTAAATTGTTACTGCGCTAAAGTATAATAAGATAACTTATAAAATTGTGCAATATGCTGAGATAATATTTATTTCATTTGTACAACTTTATCACACAAGTTGCATATATACATGACATGAGAGGGCTAATATGGGTTTTAGAAGGGAAAAGATTGAGATCGCGTTCGATGCCTTGGCGTTGAAGAATGTCGATCTTTGGATCGTAGCCGGACAGGAATCCGCTACCAATACAGAGCCAGCGCTGGATGTCCTAAGCGATACGGAGTTCATTGGGCTTACGGCTCTCATCTTTTCTAAGGACAGAACTTCCAAGGTAGTATGTACTCCCATAGATGCCAATGGATATGTGATCACAAAGGTGTTTGATGAGGTCGTTCCTTTCCCGGTACGCTTTCAGGACACTTTGGCTGAAGTGATCCGGGATTACGCACCCAAGACGATCGCGTTGGACTTCTCTGAGGAGAATCCGAGTGCAGACGGACTGAGCGTTGGAACATTCAATCTCATACAGGAAGCGCTCGATAAAGCCGGATTTGAGGGTGAAGTCGTTTCTGCGGATCCTATCGTGGCTCAGGTCAGAGGGATCAAAACAGAGGACGAGATCCAGAAGATCCGCAAGGCATGCGCTGAGACCCAGGTGGTCTTCGAAGCGGCAAAAGATTTTATTCGCCCTGGAATGAACTGTCAGGACATTTACGCTTTCTTCCAGAACGAAGTCGAGAGAAAAGGTTTCGGCTACTCTTGGCCGGCAAGTGCCAACCCCGGTGTAAACAGCGGGTTTGGTTGCCCGGGAGGGCACGTGGGAGCACCGGACTGGCCTGTTCAGAAAGGGGATCTGGTCAATGTGGATTTCGGGATCATCCTGGACGGCTACAGTTCCGATATCCAGAGGATGTACTACATCCTGAAAGACGATGAGGAGGACGCGCCTCAGGAACTGAAAGACGCTTTCTACGCCGTGAGAGACGGGATCCAGTTGGCAGCGGAAGCGCTGAAGCCCGGAATGACCGGAAATCAGGTCGACACGGTAGCTAGAGAATACATCGTCGGAAAGGGTTATCCGTCCTGGAACGCAGCCCTGGGTCATCAGATCGGAAAAGTTGCCCATGATGGCGGCGTTCTGCTTGGACCTCGCGCTCCCAGATACAACAAGCCTGAATTGATCGATACACCGATCAGCAAGAATATGGTCTTTACTTTGGAACCGGGCGTTCCAACCAGCGCAGGACGCGTTGGACTTGAAGAGGATGTTCTGGTGACAGAAAACGGCGGGGAGTTTTTGCTTCCGCCTCAGAGAGAACTATATCTTATCAAAGGAGAATGATACGAAATGGCAAGATACATTGCGAAGCGATTGATAGTCGGCGCTTTCACCCTTGTCATACTGGTGACCATCGTGTTTTTCGGCATGAGGATGATGCCAGGCAGCCCGTTCGCGCAGGAGAATAAATCCAAGTCGGCGGAGCAGATGGCCATGCTCAACGAGAAATACGGATTGGACAAACCAGTTACGGAGCAGTTTGCGATCTACGTCAAGAACGTGCTGCACGGAGATTTCGGCGAATCCCTTTCGAAAAAAGGTCAGCAGGTGTCAGATATCATCGCAACGAGGATGCCCGTTACAGCGAAACTTGGCCTGATCGCTTTTGTTTTCGCAATGGGTATGGGGATCTTCCTCGGGATCGTTTCGGCGTTGACCCGTCACAGATGGATCAATTCCGCTATTACAGTCATGGCAACGATCGGAGTCTCTGTTCCGGGATTCCTTCTCGCGATGCTGATGATGGTCCTGTTTTCCGTCTATCTTGGCTGGCTTCCCGTTGTAGGTCTGGATACGCCTGCCAGTTATATCATGCCGGTCCTGGCCCTCTCTTTCAGCCCGATCTCTACGATCGCACGTCTTACAAGATCCTCCCTTAGGGATGTCATGTTCTCGGACTACATCACTTTGGCGAGATCCAAGGGCACAAAAGAGAGCGTGATCGTTGTCAAACACGCCTTGAAGAACGCGATCCTCCCCATCGTGACCTATGCGGGTCCGATGTTCGCCGGGATGATCACCGGGTCCCTTGTCATCGAGACGCTGTTCTCGATCCCGGGAATCGGAAAAGAATTTACGAACAGCATTTCCAACCGCGATTATACCCTTACGATGGGCTTGACCATACTGCTTGGCACACTGGTCATCGTCATGACACTGGTGTCAGATGTCGTCGCTGCGATCATCGACCCGAGAATCAAAGTGGAGAAGTAGGAGGTAGACATGGCAGTAGATATAAAGAATCCTGTTGTGGATAATATCGACAGTTCTCTGTTTGAGAAACTTCCGGAAGAGGAAAAGAACTCCGAATTCATCGCGTTAGACATCAAGACTTTTTTCCGCGATTCCTGGGATCGCTACAAGAAGAACAAGTTGGCGCTGATCGGACTGATCTTCCTCACGATCATGGTTTTAGGGAGCATTTTCGTCCCGATCTTTTCACCTTATGATTTTGAGAGCCAGGATCTGGTGAACAAGAACCAGCTGCCCAGCGCACAGCACTGGATGGGAACGGATAAGCTGGGGAGAGACATCTTCGTCCGTATCATGTACGGCGGACGCATCTCCTTCGCGATTGCCTTTTCGACAGCATTTATCTGTCTGGTGATCGGGATCCTGTACGGCGGGATCGCAGGCTATGTTGGCGGAAGAGTGGACATGGTCATGATGAGGATCGTGGATATCCTGGATTCCGTACCGACATTGCTATACGTCATCCTGATCCTGCTCATATTCGGAGACTCCATCGGATCCATGATGCTGGCTATCTGCTTCACATCCTGGATCGGAATGGCGAGACAGGTCCGCGCACAGATCCAATCCGCGAAAGAGATGGAATATGCCCTGGCAGCAAAAGTGCTCGGTGCTTCCCACCTGAGGATCCTGCTGAAGCATCTGGTGATCAATTCCATCAGCCCGATCATCGTAAACCTTACTTTGATGGTTCCTTCAGCGATCTTTACCGAATCTTTCCTCAGTTTCGTAGGTATCGGTTTAAATCCGTCGATCCCCTCCTGGGGAAAACTTGCCAACGACTGCCGCAGTTTGTTCTTTACATATCCGATCCAGATCATCTGGCTGGTCACAACAATGTCCCTCACGATACTGTCTCTGAACTTTATCGGTGACGGCATTGGTGAAGCATTCCAGGCAAAGAAGAGGTGAGCGTATGTCATTACTGAAAGTTGAAGATTTGACTACTGTATTCCATACGGATCAAGGAACGGTGCAGGCCGTTCGCGATGTCTCTTTTGAATTGAAGGAAGGAGAGGTGCTCGGTATCGTCGGTGAGTCCGGAAGCGGGAAGTCCCAGACGATGTATTCCATCATGGGACTGCTTGCAGACAACGGCGTCGTCGAATCCGGAAAAGTCACCTTTGACGGGGAGGACATCTCCCGTTCCGCATTTGCAACGAAAAAAGAATATGAAGATAAGATGCGCACGATCCGCGGGAACAAGATGGCGATGATCTTTCAGGATCCCATGACCTTCCTCAACCCGGTGCTCAGGATCGAGACCCAGTTGGTGGAACCGTTGATGAATCACACTAACATGTCACGCGCAGAAGCAAAGGAGCGCGCACTGGAACTGATGCGGATGGTCGGGATCCCATCTCCTGAAAAGAGGATCCGTCAGTATCCGTTCGAGTTCTCAGGCGGAATGCGGCAGAGGATCATCATCGCGATCGCGCTGACATGCAATCCGAAACTGATCATCGCAGACGAGCCAACCACCGCTTTGGATGTTACGATCCAGGCGCAGGTCCTCGAACTGATCGACAACCTGAGAAAAGAGACCAACTCCGCAGTTATCCTGATCACCCACGATCTGGGTGTCGTCGCAAAGCTGTGTGACAGGGTCGCCATCATGTACGGCGGGAAACTCGTGGAGATCGGCACGGATAAGGATATCTTCTATGATCCTCAGCATCCGTACACGAAAGGTCTTCTCGAATGCATCGCGAACCCGGAAGATGACGAGGACAAGCCTCTCCATCCGATCGCTGGGTCGCCTCCGGATCTGTTGAGTCCTCCTGCAGGATGTCCGTTTGTGGACCGCTGTGAAAAGGCTATGCGGGTCTGTAAGCAATATATGCCTCCTGTGACCGAATTCAGTGAAGAGCACAAAGCGCGCTGCTGGCTGCAGGATCCAAGGGCGAAGGAGGTATAAAGATGGCAGAAGAAAAAGTCATTCTCAAAGTTGAGAATCTGAAGACCTATTTCGATGTCACGAAAGGCATCTTTTCCCCGAAACAGATCGTGAAAGCGGTCGATGATGTAAGTCTGGAAGTACTGGAAGGTGAGACCTTCGGACTGGTTGGAGAATCCGGATGCGGAAAATCCACGCTGGGAAGGACGATCGTCAAACTGTACGAGCCGGAGAGCGGCAAGATCTACTTTGACGGCAAGGATATCTCCAGCATCCATGGAGCTGAGCTGAAGGCTTTCCGCAAGGATGTACAGATGATCTTCCAGGATCCATATGCTTCCCTTAACCCGAGAATGACAGTCGGCGAGATCATAAAAGAGCCGATGGTCATACATAAAATATTCGACACAGATCAAGAGAGAGAAGATCGTGTGGTGGAACTTCTGAAGATCGTCGGTCTGAAACCGGACCACATCCGCAGATATCCCAGCGAATTCTCCGGCGGTCAGAGACAGAGGATCGGGATCGCGAGGGCATTGGCAGTCAATCCCAAGTTCATCGTGTGTGATGAGCCGATCTCCGCATTGGACGTTTCGATCCAGGCACAGATCATCAACCTTCTGGAAAACATACAGAAGGAAATGAAGATCTCTTATCTGTTTATCGCCCACGACATCAGTATGGTAAAGCACATTTCAGACCACATCGGTGTCATGTATCTGGGTCACATCGTGGAAAGCGGACCCGCTGCGGATGTCTACCGCAGACCGCTCCACCCCTACACTTCAGCGCTTTTGTCGGCGATCCCGATCTCGGACCCGAACATTGCGAAGGCGAAACAAAGGATCATCCTTGAGGGAGAGATACCGTCGCCTATCAATCCTCCTGCAGGATGCCCCTTCGCAACCAGGTGCCCCAAAGCAACGGAACGCTGCACCAGAGAGAAACCGGAACCGATCATGGTGGGAACCCGCCAGGTGTCCTGTTTCTTATATGAAAAATAAGCGAATTATCCATTTTGGATAGAAAGGAAAACAAAAATGAAAAGAAGTAAGAAATTCATGGCTCTGCTTTTAGCGCTTGTCCTCGTCTTCTCGTTAGCGGCATGCGGCTCTCAAGGCGGAGAAACTCCTACCGGCGGCGGTACGGATACCCCGTCCGGCGGTGGTGACACACCAGCCACGGCAACCAAGACAGAGTTCGTTTACGCACTCGGCGGCTCTCCCAACTATTTGGATCCTGCCATTGCTTCCGACTCTATCGGTTCCTATGTACTGAACCAGATCTACCTCCCTCTGTTCATCCTTGGAGATGGCGGCGCAGTTCTCAATGCAGCGTGCAAAGACTACACCGTTGATGAGGACGGTCTGGTCTACACCTTCACCCTCAATGACACTTATTGGTCCGACGGCCAGAAGGTCACTGCAGAGGACTTCGTATACGGTGTAAAACACGCCCTCGCTTTCGGCTCTGTTGATGCACAGTATCTGACCTTCGTCACCGACTTCGTAGCAGGTTCTCCTGAACTCGACGGTGCGAAGATCGCGGATATGGATGGTCTCGGCGTTGTCGCTCTTGACGATTCCACCCTGCAGATCACTCTGTATCAGCCCTGCGAGTACTTCCTGTCACTGCTTTGCTCCGGCGTTTACTTCCCGCTGAGAAGCGATGTTGCTCCGGAAGGTGACTACACCTGGGCAGATGATCCGAATGCTCCGACAAACGGATACTTCCATCCGACATCCATCGACCGTGCTGACAGAGTCGTTATGGACCGCAACACCTATAACGAGTCCGACAAAGTCTCCCTCGAGAGATTGACAGCAAGAGTCATGGAAGATATGGATGCCGAGATCATGGCATTCCGTACTGGCGAGATCGACTATGCAACTTCTGTTGAAGCTCCTGTAGCTGTCTCCATGTTCGGCGGCACCGATTCCCTCGACATCTATGATTCCACCATCAACTACTATGTACAGTTCAACAGTGTAATGGCTCCGAATCCGGTCCTCGCAGATGTCAATGTCCGTAGGGCATTCATGCTCGCGATCAACCGTGAGGAACTTGTTGAAGCACTTGACGCAGGCGACGCATACTATCCGCTGTACGGCTTCGTACCGAATGGACTTTCCAGCCCGACAGAAGGCGACTTCCGCGATGCAGGCGGTGACTACTGCGGCTATGATCCGGATGCTGCCAAAGAGCTCCTGAAGGATTATCCGGACGGTGTAACGATCGAGTACTACTACAACCAGAACAACATGCACGACACAGTAGCAAGCGTCATGAAACGTCAGCTTGCAGAAGTCGGCATCACTCTTGACCTGAAGACCGCTGACGTCCGTGTATTCTTTGATGACAGAGATACCCAGGGCAACTACGAAGCAGCCAGAGGCGCTATGAGTGCTGACTATATGGATTCCATGACCTATCTGGCAATGGGACTTTCCACATGGCAGGCAGGTTACACATGGGGCGACGCCACCTATGATCAGATGATCGCTGAAGCGAACACCTTCACAGGTCAGGAGCGTCTGACAAAACTCCATGAAGCAGAGAAATACCTGGTAGAGACTCAGGGTTATGTTTGCCCGCTGTTCGGCTACAAGACCGTATGCTTGAAGAACCCCAACAGCACAGGTTATATCAACAACCCGCAGGGCAACTCCTTCTTCTACTTCGTATCTTTCAACGGCTGATCCGTTAGAAACACAGTGTTAACGATATGGGGAGCCGGAAACGGCTCCCCAAATATCCTGAAAAAACAAATCAACAGGGCGGTCGGATAGGCGCCGGCTCTCATCCTCTCAACAGGAGAAGACTTGTAAATGGAATTGAACAAAGATAAACTGCCGATCATCTTTGAGGCAATGAATAAGAATGATGCAGACGCATGGATCATCATGGGTAGGGAGACGATCATGAAATCGGAACCGGTCCTGCCGGTTCTGGGTGACCTTAGTTTCATAATTGCCACCACCCTTGTTTTTACAAGGGATAAATGCATCGCAATAGTATCCCCTCTGGATGTGGAAGCGTACAAGACGATCGAAGGGATCGATGAAGTCCGGGAGTATCCCGGAACGATGGAGGACACCATCTACGAGGTGTTGTCCGAATTGGGTGTCAAACGGTTGGCGTTGAACATCAGCAGTTCCGATTCGGCTGCGGATGGACTGACCGTTGGAATGTACCGAAGACTTCAGCGAGTTCTTGACCGCCTTGAGACGAAGCCGGAAGTGATCTCTGCTTTTCCGATCATCTCCGAAGTCAGAGGGAGAAAAACAGCTTCCCAGATCGAACTGATCCGGGATTGCGTGGTCCAGGCGGACAAGTATCTCAGAAGTTTGCCGGAAGTATGCCACGAAGGGATGACTTCCCTGGAAGTGTTCAATTATCTACAGGAAGTCGCCTTCCGTGATGGGTACACCATGTCCTGGGCAGAATCTCAATGCCCTAGTGTCAGTTGCGACCCCAATGTTCCTCAGGGACATTCCGGACTCACGGATACTCCTCTTGTAAAGGGTTGCACGGTAAACATCGATTACGGTGTGAAGAAGAACGGCTATTGTTCGGACCTTCAGAGAATGTACTATGTTCTGAAGGATGACGAAGAGGATGCCCCAGAGGAAGTCAAAAAGGCGTTCTATCTGGTGAGAGACGCGATCGATGCTGCGAGAAGGTTCATGATGCCCGGCGTCACGGGTTTTCGGGTGGATCAGATCGCGAGACATATGATCGTGGACGAGGGGTTTGATTCCTGGAATGCGGCCCTTGGTCATCAGGTAGGTCATGTGACTCACGATGGAGGGACGATCCTTGCGAACCGCAGACCGAGATACAACAAGCCTGAACTAATCGATACCCCACTGCAGGTGGGGAATGTCTTCACGATCGAGCCCGGTATCGAGATCCCGCAGGGGAGGATCGGCATCGAGGAAGACGTAGTACTTACGGAACAGGGAGCGGAGTTCCTCTGCCCAAGGCAGGAAGAACTCATTTTGATACGGCTACAATAAGCGAATAGGAGATGTAAATGGAATTTGATGTAACGAAACCGCATTGTCACTACTTTTATGAATTGACCCGCATTCCGCACGGTTCCTACAACGAAAAGGAACTTTCGGACTGGCTCGTAGCATTTGCGAATGAGCGCGGTCTGAGATCTGTGCAGGACGAGATGGGAAATGTTGTCATTTACAAACCAGCGTCTGCAGGTTGTGAGAACAGCGCACCCCTTCTTCTTCAGGCACATATGGATATGGTCTGTGAGGCGAACAAGGGAACGGATCACGATTTCGAGAAGGATCCGCTGGACCTGGAGGTCGTGGACGGCTGGCTTACCGCAAAGGGTACGACGCTGGGAGCAGATGACGGGACCGGAGTTGCCTATATGCTTTCGATCCTTGACGACCCGGATCTTCCTCATCCTCCTCTGGAGTGCTGCTTTACCGTGCAGGAGGAGATCGGACTGTGCGGAGCTTTGAATCTGAAGCCGGAATACTTCCAGTCCAAACGAATGGTCTGCCTGGATGGAGGCGGAGAAGTCAGTACCTGCACCACCTCTGCCGGAGGCACGAGGGTGGATTCCACCTTTGTCGGGACGGTCGTGTCCAACAGTGACCCCTGCTACCAGATATCAGTAGGAGGATTGGCGGGCGGACATTCCGGCGGGGAGATCCACATGGAGAAAGGAAATTCCATCGTGACGGCTGTTCGTTTCCTGAAAGAGATGATGGTGGCCGGTGTCGATGTTGAACTCGTCAGCATCAATGGGGGACTGAAAGACAACGCGATCCCGAGAGAATGTGACGTGGTATTTGCCAGCGCAACGGATCCGGAACTGATCCGGAAAGCTTTCTGCGGAACAGAGGCATCCGTTCGAGAGGAACTGGAGTTTTCGGACAGCGGATTCAAGGCCTCCTGTGAAGCAGTGGATGTGGCGGAAAAGAAGTTTGACGCGGATAGCACAGCGAGACTGGTGAACTATCTGTACCTCGCGCCGAACGGATTCCAGCACAGATCTATGGCGATCCCGGGACTGACAGTCGTATCCTTGAATCTTGGTATCATCCGGACGGAGGGGGATACCGTGAAGTCTACCCACTCTCTGAGAAGCGCTCTCAAGAGCGGCATACCGGATCTCGTCAACAAGATCCGCACGCTTGCGGACCTGTTCGGGGCTGAGATCACACTGAAGGCAGCCTATCCGGGATGGAACTATTCTCCAGTGTCGGATATGCGGGACAAACTTGCCGCAGTTCTGAAGAGAGTGGACAACGCGGAGTTGAAATGTGAGGCGACACACGGCGGAAACGAGTGCGGTGTCTTCAATTCTCTCGGCGTTGAGGATATAATCACTTATGGGCCCATTGCCCAATTCATCCACACACCGGATGAGCGCCTGGATCTTGCGTCTTTCGACCGTTCCTTTGCAGTGCTCACCGAATTGGTAAAGGAGTGTATTTGAAAATGGCTAAGAAAGTGATCGTCTTATCTGGAGCAAGTTCTGTAGGAAAAGGAAAGATCAAACAACTTCTTCTGCAGGACAAGGAATTGGATCTCAGGTCCGTTATCTCGATGACCACCCGTCCCAAAAAGGAGAACGAGGTCGACGGTAATGACTATTACTTTGTGGATTATACCTATTTCGCAAAGGCTGTGAAGGACAAAGCGCTCTATGAGTACACCGAGTTCAACGGATACTATTACGGCACGCTGAAATCCGAGATCGATTTCTGGCTCAAGCAGGGGAAGAATATTCTTGTTGAGGTGGAAGCACAGGGCGTCGGTCCTCTTAAACTCAACATCCCTGAGGCGGTCTGCTTCTTTGTCGTACCAACCAGCATGGAAGAGTTGGAGAAACTCATTCATGAGAAATACAACGATGACGCCGCATCGGAGAGGATGCGCATCAACAAAGCAAAAATGGAGATGGAGATCGCTCCATTGTTCAACAACCAGATCACGAATGACAGCCCGGAAAGGGCCTACGAAGAGATAAAAGAGATCACCCTGAGAGAATGGGCGAAATTGGAGGAAGATGAGAAATGATATCTAGAGGAGATTTTCTGGTAAAAGAATCTATACATGCAGATGAATTAAAAACAAAGATCCTGTCCTACAGAGACCGGGAAAGAGTTATGGATGGATGGCTCAAACTTCGGTTTGAGAAAGTTCTGCCCATGGTGATGAAGCGCACCGGGATCGATTCCTGGGTCGTTGCGTGCCACGAGTACAATGAGGACCCCGTATTGAAGACACTGACCCCATGCGCCATGTTTACCGCACGCAGGTTGACGATCCTCCTCTTCGTCCTGAAGGGCGATGAGGTCAAGCGCTATTCCATCACGCGTCCGGGCGTAGGGCTGGATGATTTCTACGAGGCGAGTTGGATCAATCAGAAGAATTCCATGTGGTGCACAGATCCGGAAAAGGCGGAGACACAGTTTGAATGTCTCGCCCGTCTTCTGAGAGAGAACGATGTCCAGAAGATCGGCTTGAACATGTCCACCGATTTCGCATTTGCGGACGGATTGTCCAAGACTCTCTACGATGAGATGGTAGCCGACTTTGATGACGACCTCATGAGCAAGATCGTCTCCGCAGAGGAGATCTGCGTCGGCTGGCTGGAAACAAGGACCGAGCCGGAGATGGAAGCTTACAACGGCATCATGCAGATCGCCCATGGCATCATCGATGAGGCTTTCTCATCCCGTGTCGTCATCCCCGGTGTCACCACCAACAGGGACGTCAAATATTTCATGCTTCAGAAGGTGATCGATCTGGGTCTGGAATCCTGGTTCGATTTCGAGGTCTCCATCATTCGCAAAGGTGTGGGTAATACGGACAAGGAGGATATCATCCATCAGGGCGATATGCTTCACTGCGACGTCGGTCTCCGCTATCTCGGTCTCTGCACCGATACGCAGGAGAACGCCTATGTCCTCAAATATGGCGAGACAGATGCTCCGGACTGCCTGAAGAAGGTCATGAAGGATACTAACCGTTTCCAGGATATCGTCATCTCCAACTACAAGGTGGGACGCAACGGAAACGAAGTTCTCGCTCTGTCCCTCGCACAGGCAAAAGAGGAAGGGCTCAACGCTTCTCTGTATACACACCCCATCGGATACCACGGTCACGCTGCCGGTCCGACGATCGGACTCTTCGACCAGCAGCAGGGTGTCAAGGGAAGGAACGGAACGTATCCTCTCTATGACAACACAGCGTATTCTCTTGAGTTGAACTGCAGTTTCAAGGTCGAGGAGTGGGGCAACACCTCCTTCTATCTCGGACTTGAGACAGATATCCTTTTCCAGGACGGCAAGGTATACTATCTCGCCGGTCGCCAGGAAAACTTCCACCTGATTGGATAACAGAAAGAAAAAATAGAATAATGGCAGGTGTCTGTGCAGATTGACAGTTTGCGGATCTGCGCATTCCCTGCCTTTTTCATGCGTTTATGAAATCATCGATATTACGGATCAATATATTTGTATTTTTATACAGTTTAGCCGCCAACTTCGTTCACCCGGTCACGCCCACGTTTATCAAAATGCTTGGGTTGCACGATTACATGTTCGGCCTCGCCTTCGGGATGATGTCCCTGGCGAACTTCCTGTTTTCACCTTTTTGGGGAAAGATGTCTGAGAGGCTTGGACCTGCTCGCGTCATCTCCTTCTCCCTGATCGGCTACAGCATCATGCAGCTATTCTTTGGAATGGCAACTCAGGAGTGGCAGATCTGCGCGGTCCGGTTCATCGGAGGATTCTTCATCAGCGCGATCTCGGTCGCTCAGATCCTGTTCGTCATGCAGAACTCGGATCAGCCCGGAAAAGACCTTGCCCTGATGACGATGAACAACACGGTCGTGTCCCAGTTCGGTTTTCTCATCGGCGGCTTTATCGGAGACATCAGCGTGAAACTCACGTGTTTCGTTCAGGCTGCCTGTCTGGCGGCGATCGGTGTCTACGTGTTCTTCGCCCTACACGACAAAGAGCGGAAACAGACTGCTTTCTCCGTAAAGGATATCAACCCGTTTGCGGATTTCGCAGCAGCCAGGGACGTGCTGAACACATACACATCGCTGTTTTTGGCTATCGCTGCGATGTCATCCCTGGGGGCTACCTGCTATGAGCAGTGTTTTAATTATTACATCAAGGATGTGTTCGGATTTCCCAGTTCGTATAATGGTATCGTGAAGGCGATCATCGGGTTCGTGTGCCTGGGACTGAACTACCTCGTAGCCCTGAAGATCATCCGCAGGGGAAGAAGCGACTTTTCGATCATTTGGGTCTTCGCCCTCCTGATCCTTCTGATGCTAGGCGTCATAGGGATCGAAGTTCTGATCCCCTTCCTGATCGTGAACATCCTCTTCTTCGGCGTCAACTCCATCGTCAAGACAGTCACACACAATATGATCGTGGAGCACACCGGGGAAAAGGAAGCGGAGACAGCCGGTCTTTACAATGCGATCTCCATGCTGGGAAACGTGGCAGGTTCTTTCTTGGCGGGATTCGTCTATGAGATCGGACCCAAGACATCATTTGTAGTCAGCGCTGCGGCGATGGCATGCTGCCTGATCCTGTCGATCGCGCACTTGAACGTAGGAAAAAAACAAAGGAGATGAGATAGATGGAAATCAGAGATTTTTGTTCGAAACCGTTTGACCTCTTCAACAGGGGATGGGCTCTTGTCACTGCTGGCAATGAGGAGAGTTTCAACACGATGACTGTGAGTTGGGGCTCCATGGGTACCCTGTGGAACAAGCCGATCATCACAGTCTATGTCAAGCCCATACGCTACACATCAGAGTTCCTGAAGCGGGAAGAGTTCTTTACCGTCAGCACCTATGGCAACGAATGCAAAAAGGCTTTGGCGCTGCTGGGGGATAAATCCGGAAGGGACTGCGATAAGGTGTCCGAGAGCGGTCTAACCCCTCTCTTTTTGGAAAACGGTGTGACCTTTGAGGAGGCGCAGTGCACATTTGTCTGCAAAAAGATCTATGCAGCGCCGTTCATTGCGGAGCTCGTTCCTGAGTTCGCACATGAAAAGTATTATACCGACGAAGAGGAGCACATCGTCTTCATCGGAGAAGTGACCGAGATCATAGGAGGAGAGAAAAAATGAAGAAGATCGATCTGGAGTTGATGAAAGAGTATCGCTATCTTTCCAAACTGGAGTCCTTCAAGGGCAAGCTGCTCTTCACGGAGACGATGGCGGACATGGAGACCAACGGATATAAACAGAGGCTTCATGTGTTTGATCCGGAGGCGGAACAGGACGGACTGGTATTTGATTTTCAGAAAAAGTATCAGCTGGACGTTTTGAAAGGGGAACTTCTTCTGAAGGAATCCGTGAAGGACGGACTTGAGACAGAACTCTACAGTCTGGATCTATCCGGAGAGAAAAAACTGATCGCAACGGTTCCTCTTTCTGTTGGAAAAATCTCGGACCTCAATGACGAGTATTATTTGGTGGAAGCCACGATAAATATGCGGTGCCCCGACTATTTCACGTTGAACGAGGAGGACCGCAAAGCCTATTCGGATCAGTTGAAAGCGGACGAGGATTATATCGTCCTGGATGAGTACCCCTTCTTCTACAACGGGGTCGGGTTCATCAACGGGGACCGCAACAATCTGTTCCTCATGAGAAGAGAGGATTTCTCCCTCAAGAGGATCGTTCCCCACACAATGGATGCGGAGAGCGTCGTCGTGGAGGGAGACAAAGTGTTCTTCCTTGGGAACAATTTTGACAGTTTCAAAGGTATCTACTCCGATGTTTACTGCTACGATCTGGTTACCGGTGAGTTGACGGATCTTTACCACAACGAGAGAGAATACTATTTCAAGCAGATCTTTACGTTAGGTGGAAAACTGTATGTCATGGCTTCCGTGGAAGCTCTCATTGACGGATCCAATTTCTATGTTCTGGAAAACGGGAAACTGGAATTGGTCAAGGAGTGCGAGTGGATGTTTTACAACTCCATTGCCACAGACTGCCACTACGGTTCCTTCAAGAATCATGCAATGGTGGGGGACACCTTCTATCTGATCACGGTGGACGATTCCCGTTCGATCGCGGTCGCTTTTGACGGAAAAGATCTGACTCCTGTGACAGATTTTGCGGGGTCGGTGGATGACCTCACATTCATTGACGACAAGATGTATATCCTTGCGATGAAGGACATGAAACTTCAGGAACTGTATGCCGTTGAGGATACTGTGAGACAGCTGACTTGTCTGAACGAAGAAGTACTCAAGGACCGCTATGTGGCGAGACCCGAGCCTCTGAGCGTCTTCCATGTGGACGAGATCAGGGGATGGGCATTGAAACCCTACGATTTCGACGAGAACAAGACGTATCCCTGTATTCTGGATATTCACGGGGGACCCAAGACTGCGTACGGTGAAGTCTTCTTCCACGAGATGCAGTTGTGGGCTTCGGAAGGATACTTTGTGATCTTCTGCAATCCCCACTGTTCCGACGGCAGAGGAAACGCATTCGCGGATTATGTGGATCACTACGGTTCAACGGATTACTACGATATCATGGCTTTTGTGGATGAAGCCCTTGCAAAGTATCCTCAAATCGATCCGGAGCGTCTCGGTGTGACCGGAGGTTCCTACGGCGGTTACATGACCAACTGGATCATCACTCAGACCGACCGGTTCAAATGCGCTGCTTCCCAGCGCTCCATCGCGAACCGGCACGCGGACTTCTTCTATTCGGACTATGCCTTCGACTGCACCTATGAGAACGGCATCCCGTTGGATGATGCAGCGCTGAAACTGTTCTGGGACCGTTCACCGATCAAGTTCTGGGATAAAGCGAAGACCCCGACCCTTTTCATCCATTCCACCCACGACTACCGCTGCCCTTTCCCGGAAGGCCTCTCCATGTTTACCGCATTGAAGATCAACGGAGTCGAGACAAGGCTCTGCGGGTTCAAAGGTGAGAACCATGAATTGTCCAGAAGCGGAAAACCGACTCATCGTTTGAGAAGGCTCAGCGAGATCACAGCCTGGATGGACAAATATCTCAAAGCATAACAGTATTGAATATCGAACAGGACCCTGCGCCGAATCGGTGCGGGGTCTTGTTCTGCAAAGCACTGCTTTTGCCTGTGCTGATCATTTGGAAAGAGAAGATCTTTTATCTCAAAAAGGCTGAGACACTCAAAACTTTTTTATTTTTCGACGTATCTGTTTATCGATAGAAGAGAAAAGACGTATGCAAAAAAGACGATGAAAGTCAAAAACGTTCAAACAATGGCAAAGATAATCATTATTAGCGGGGTGAAAAAGGTAAAATGAAGAAGTCGACATCAAAACAACGAAAGGGAAAGATAATGTGTGAAGAAGAAGAGATTGAAGCAATCGTATCAGCAACGCGGCAAAGGCGGTCGCTGCGGCAGCGCCTGTGCTTGGAACAGCGGCGATGGGAAAAGCGAAGGAAACGATGTCCGGAGCTGTGAACACAGTTTCCGCAGGAGTGACAGCTGCTTCAAAGCACCCGAAATTCAAGAAATATCTGATCATCGGTCTTGCAGCGCTTGCCTGTATAGCGGCGGTGTTTGCCCTGATCTCGAATATGGGCAAGACAGTGGACCTGGGAAAATATGTCGTTGTCACATACGATGGATACGATGAATACGGCACGGCAACAGCAAGCCTCGACTGGGAAGCTCTTTTTAAAAAATACGGTGACAATATCACCTATACCAGAAAAGCTAAAGGAATGGCACAGAAGACTTCAGCCATGGAATACCTGATGACGGTAGTTTCCTATAAAGTGGACAAGACAAGCGATCTTTCGAACGGCGAAGAGATCCATGTTACTTTCACGGTCCCTTCCAACATCAATGAGATCCTGAAATGCAAGATCAAGGCGGACGACCTGACCATTAAGGTAAAAGGATTGGAAGCTTTGACAGAGATCGATCCGTTTGCAGACCTCACAGTGACCTTTTCAGGTGTGGACGGTGAAGGTACTGCGGAGTACAGCTACAGCGGATTTGGTCTTGGGACGAGAGACTTTAGCATCGACAACAGTTACGATCTGTCTGAAGGACAGACTGTCAAGATCACTGTCGATGAGTACTCCATTGAGTGGTTGGCAAAGGATTATGGTCTGAAACCCACTGTGACCGAGAAGGAATACACAGTCGAAGGACTCGGTCATTATCTGGCAAGCGCATCGGAATTGTCTGATAAGGACAAGACCACGATCGAAGAGAACGCACAGTACTGGGTCAATGATTACATCAACAGCAACTGGTCTCTGAACAAGGTCAAACTGATCAGCACCACGGCAGTCGGAAACTATGTGCAGGTCGCTAAAGACGCTTCTACATGGCCTGTTTCTGAGTATGCTGTAGTTTTCAAGATTCTATCTCAGATCAGTGGGGAAAATGATACGACCGAAAACGTTACCCAGTATATGTCCGTATCCTATAGAAATATCGTGATCAACAGTGACGGCACAGCGACTTTTTACGCCGACGATCATACACTAAGTTCCAATAACTTCAGAGTAGAGGTCAAGTACGGAGACTCGTTCTGGGAATACAACAGTTATTACTATCGTGGATACACAAATGTTAACGACCTCAAAGATGGTGAGGTCATACGCGACACAGACCGCTATGACTATGAGTGGAATGTGAGCGAAGCAGCGTAAGGAAAAACAGCGGGAAGCTGCCTGAGGGCGGCTTCCCTGGCACACAAAACACATATGACTCAGCAGGAAGAGAAAGGAAAACATGAAAAAGAAAATTGCAGCGATCGCAGCGATCCTGATCGCACTTATGGCACTTTTGACGGGATGCGGAACAAACAGCAGTATCGTTGGAGAATACGTAGCATACGACTATGTCACCAAAGACGGTGCACATCACGAGGAGGCAGTGGAAAACGCCCTCGCAGAATCCTATGTGATCTTCAGGGAGGACGGAACCGGAGAACTGGGAGACAGGGGCGCTTGGTATCACGACAGCACGGAGATCCAATGGAAGTCCGGCCTTTTCGGCAACAAGATCATGGCGGACGGCTATACTGTCGGGAAGTTCCGGGAGAAGGATGGTGGCCTTGAAATAACACTCTATTATGAAGAGGAGGGCAAGGTAGTCTTTCTTATGGAGAGAGTGTCCTGAAAAGATTATCGAGAGGAAAAAACGATGAAAAAAAGAATTGCGGGAATAGCGCTGACCCTGATCGCGCTCATGACTCTTCTGACCGGATGTGGTTCTGGCAGCGGAAAGGTCGAGGGAAGATATGTCGCATATGACCTTGTGGATAAGAGCGGGGCACATTACAGAGAGATGGTCGAGAGCGGTGTGTACGAGTTAACGACCGATTTCTACAGCGACGGAACGGGAGAATGGGAGATGTACACGCCATGGAGATCGGATCTGAATGACTTTGAATGGAAGACGGGTCTTTTTGGGAATAGTGTCCTTGTAGATGGGGAGAAAATAGGGACGTTCAAGATCAGCGGAGGAGAGATGAAAATGACACTTTCTTTCGAGGAGGGGACGTACATCTGGATGCTCAGAAGCAAGGGCTGAGAAACGAGAAAGGACACTCGTGGCAGTCAAGAAAAAGAGAGCATAGGAAATACTCAAAAATAACGGAAACCCTGACCTCGCACTCGTGCAGAGGTCAGGGCTTTGTCGTATCTAAACCTTAAAATGGCAGAATACTACAATGGCGGATCAACGAGGGACAGAAGCGCCGTAGGATCGCACTGTTTCCATGAGAGGCACTTTTGTCCTCGGATGCAGATCTCTAAATGCCGCGAGCATCGTTTCGAAACGATGTTTGGTGAATGGAGCATCGTCTCATCTTTCTCTACACCCAAATCATTGTGAGGTGCAGAAAGTGTGACATAGGGCATAAGAGACAGCAGCCTTCTTTGACAAAGAAAACGTCAAAGAAGGCTGTTTGCAAATGGGTTTTGTTAGAGAGTATGGTTACAGGGAAGAAAGAAAAGGCCCTCCCAGCTCTTTAGCGATGGGTAGGGACATATGGGCTCCCGCTTTTTTCAACACCAGAAGAAGAACTGCCGATCATGCACAAATAGCGGTAACGGCATAGTATAAAATCTATATTGACTATGCACTGTATACTGGATATATTAAAATTAAACAAAGCGCAGAGGCTTGAGGAGGTTCTTGGATGGGGGATACAACTGAGAAAAGAGATAGTGGTGTCTGTCCCTGCAGCGATACTTGTCCTTTGGAAAGCGCACTGGCTGCCGTAGGGGGGAAGTGGAAGACGCGTATCGTTTGCACTTTGTATCTGGATGGGACTCAGCGGTTCACAGAAGTCCTCAGGAAAACAAAGGGGATCACCAGCGCTATGCTGTCCAGTTCTTTAAAGGAACTGGAAGAAGATGGCATCGTGACCAGAAAACAATACGAAGAGATACCTCCCAGAGTGGAGTATACGCTTACAGATCGAGGGCGTGAACTGTGGCCGATCCTGCACAGTCTGGCGCATTGGGCGGCAAATGAGGCGTCTGGGGAAAGAGCCACGGAAAAGAAGAGCAAGAGGTGAGTATATGCAGTACAGAAGAGACAAACATGGAGAGGAAGTGTCGATCCTTGGATTCGGATGCATGCGTTTTACCAAAAAAGGCGGAAGTATCGATATCGAAAAAGCGGAGAAGGAACTGCTGGAAGCCTACAAAGCGGGCGTGAATTACTATGATACCGCTTATCTGTACAGCGGAAGTGAAGCCGCTTTGGGGGAGATCTTCGAAAGAAATCATCTGAGGGAAAAGGTCAAGATCGCCACAAAGCTTCCCCAGTACCTGATAAACAGTAATGCAGGTCTGGAACGGTTTTTCAGTGAGGAATTATCCAGGCTTCGTACCACATACGTGGATTACTACCTGATGCATCACCTGACAGATGTGGCTATGTGGGAGAAACTGAAAAATGTCGGTGTGCTGGAATGGATCGAAGAGAAGAAAAAGAGCGGTGCGATCCGAAATATCGGCTTCTCCTACCACGGAAACACAGAAGGGTTTCTGAAGATCCTGAACGATTACGATTGGGATATGTGTCAGATACAGTACAACTATTTTGACGAGTATTCTCAGGCTGGGGTAGATGGTTTGAAAGCGGCTGCCGCCAAAGGGATCCCTGTTGTGATCATGGAACCCCTCCGGGGCGGTAAACTCGTAAATATGCTTCCTGAATCCGCGAAAAAAGTCATGAGGGAGAGCGGAAGAGACTGGTCGCCTGCGGAATGGGGATTCCGCTGGCTGTGGAACCAACCGGAAGTGACAGTCGTTCTTTCCGGCATGAACTCGCTTGAGATGATTCAGGAGAACTGCAGGACAGCATCCGAAGCAGGTGCAGGACAGTTTCAGCCATCGGATCATCAGACCTTAAAACAAGTGACGGAAAAGATCCGGGAGAAAGAGAAGGTCGGGTGCACGGGCTGCCGTTACTGCATGCCATGTCCTCAGGGCGTCGATATCCCCGGTGCGTTCCGGTGTTACAATGCCATGTACCTTGAATCAAAACATCAGGGTCGTTTTCAGTACGCCCAGACGGTCGGGTTGACGAAAGAGCCTGCTTTTGCTTCCCAGTGCATCGAATGCGGAAAATGCGAAAAGCATTGTCCTCAGAGCATTCCGATCCGGGAGAAACTGAAAGAGGCAGATAAGGCGCTTCGCCCTCTCCCATACAAGGTGGGGATCGATGTGGCGCGCAGATTTATGTTCCGAAAAACAAAAAAATATAAGGAGAGTTAGAACGATGAGCAAAGTATTGGTAGCGTATTTTTCAGCGAGCGGAGTGACTGCAAAAGTTGTGAAGGAGATCGCAAAAGCGGAGAATGGGGATCTGTTTGAGATCTGCCCCAAGACTGCCTATACGGCGGAGGATCTGGACTGGAGAAATAAGGAGTCCAGGAGCACGCTGGAAATGTCAGATCCGGATTGCAGACCGGAGACTGTGGGTACAGTAGAGAACTTTGATCAGTATGATGCCGTATTCGTCGGTTTCCCGATCTGGTGGGGGCGTGAGCCAAGTGTAGTGGATACCTTCCTCGGAGATTATTGCTTTGAAGGCAAAAAGGTGATTCCCTTCTGCACTTCCGGCGGAAGCGGTCTTGGGAAAACAGCTGAGCGCATACAGTCTCTGATCGGAGAAGGAGCATGTGTCGTTGAGGGAAAACGGCTCGGCGGAGAAGTCTCAGAAGAGGATCTGAAGATCTGGACGGAGGGTCTCGGGCTGTGAACAGAACAGAAGCGATTCGCCACAGGAGAAGTGTGCGCACTTTTGACGGCAGAGAGCTCCGTCAGGAAGAAAAGGAAAAAATCCTGGATTTTGCTAAGAAGGTACAAAATCCATACGATCTTGCCATAACGTGGGAGATCCTGGACGCGAAAAAGAATTCCCTCTCTTCGCCTGTTATCACAGGAACAGATACTTGGATCGCCGGCAAGATGGCGCGGGTCCCTCATGCTGAAGAGGCATTCGGATATACTTTTGAGAAAGTGGTCCTTTTTGCCGAGTCCCTCGGGATCGGCACGACATGGATCGCCGGCACCATGGACCGGGAAGCCTTTGAACACGCCATGCGTTTGAAGGACACAGAAGTTCTCCCGTGCGTCAGCCCGATAGGCTATCCTGCCGGAAAGATGTCGGTGCGCGAATCTCTGATGAGAAAGGGGATCAATGCGGACGGAAGGAAGGCGTTTGGAGAATTGTTCTTTAAGGATACTTTTGATGCTCCTCTTTCCCCCATGTCCTCGGGAAAAGTAGCAGAAGCTTTGGAAATGGTGCGCTTAGCGCCTTCCGCGGTGAACCGTCA
Organism: Oscillospiraceae bacterium; assembly: GCA_017460285.1. Lineage (GTDB taxonomy): Bacteria > Bacillota > Clostridia > Oscillospirales > Ruminococcaceae > RUG11783. The sequence continues at coordinate 25,502 of JAFUBI010000132.1, forward strand.
GACCTGGAGGATCGTGGTATGTGACGATTGCGCTCATTTATATGTGAAGCGCAGCAAGGGCTATGTTTCTTCGGATAAATGGGATATTCAGAAGATCGATATGGGGATCGCTCTCTGTCACTTTGAGATCGGAGCGGAGGAGAGCGGACTGTCTGTATCCTTTGAACTGCAGGATCCAGGCATTGAAGTTCCTAACGATCTGGAGTATATTGCCACCTTGCGCTTCTGATGTGGATCGATTGTTCCCTGCACAATTAATCGATCGATGCGGAGCAGCAGATTGGAGCCAACAGCGAGAATTTGTAGAACGAAAAAACATCCTTCGGCGTCTATGCGGAAGGATGTTTTGATATACTATATGTAATTAATCGCTAAAACTATCCAGATAGTTGATAGCGGAAGCGGCTAACAGTTTTGCACCGATCGGGATCGCGTCTGTATCTGCTTGATATTGAGGGCTGTGCCAGGAATAGACACAGTCTTTCTCTTCGTTTCGAACACCGAGCCAATAAAAGAAAGAGGGGACACCGGGCTTGGATTCGGTGCCAAGGGCATAGTGGCAGAAATCGTCTCCACCTCCGGAGGGGTCGGGTCGGACGGCTGTCGCACCGATATCTGCTACCGTTTTCAGCGCGGTATCGTAAAGGCCGATCTGGTCAGGCTGAGGTTCATTGGAGGTGATGGGGAGATCTTCAGAGGTCCAGAAGCGGGTCTCGCAGTTGTAAGCGGCTCCGATCCCCTGGGTGATCTCAAGGATCCTCCGGTTGATCCTCTCCTTGTCCTCATAGGACTAGTAACGCACAGTCCCTGTCATGGAGACTTTGTCCGGGATCACATTGCTGATCATGCCGTTTTCCGTGTGGACGCTGCAGATAGAAACGACTGCCGCGTTGGTAGGAGCAACATTTCGGCTGACGATAGTCTGCAGGGATTGTATGACAGCGGCCGCTGCGACCACCGGGTCGGTGTTGCGCTGGGGGATCCCGCCGTGACCTCCGTGACCGATCACTTCGATATCGATCGTGTTGAGTCCCGCCATGATGGGACCCGGAAGCACCGCAACCGTTCCGGTCGGTATCTCCGGTGAATTGTGAAAACTGAAGCACGCCTTCACTTCCGGATCTTCCAATGCGCCATTGTTGATCATCGTTATCGCGCCGAGATTTTTCTCTTCAGCTGGCTGGAAAATGAATTTCACGCTTCCTTTGATGCTGTTTCTCACTTCCGAGAGAAGGATAGCGGAACAGAGAAGGGAGGCGATATGGGTATCATGACCGCACGCGTGCATGACGCCGTCGTTTTCGGAGGGGAAGGGACAAGTGGACTGTTCCCTGATAGGGAGAGCGTCGATGTCCGCTCTCAGGGCGACACAGGGACCATCTTCTTCTCCTTTGAGAAGTCCGACGACACCGGTCTTCTGCCCGATGTCCAGGATCTCGATGCCGATCGTTTCCAGAATGGAAGTGATGTACCTTGTCGTTTCAAATTCCTGATTGCTGATCTCTGGATGACGATGCAGGTGACGGAAGATCTCCAGAAATCTCTCTTTATGCGCTTCTGCCTGTTTATTGATCTCTTGAATGAGCCGATTCACTGAGGACATTCCTCCTTGTTGTATTCTTCAAGCCACGGGATCACATCCTCCAGGGAAGGAAGAACCGCCGAGCAGTAGGACCTGGCTTCCTCGCTGGGCTGCTTCAGATCCGGGATGCAGATGACTTTCATTCCCGCAGTGTGACCGGACAGGATACCGCTGTTGGAATCCTCCAGAACGAGGCATTCCTCAGGGGAGGCTCCAAACTCCTCCATAGAGAGGAGGAAGGGTTCCGGATCCGGTTTTCCGTGTTTCACCAGTGCTCCGTGAATGACGTGGTCGAAACGGTCGAACACGCCATCTGCGGTGAGGATCGTCTCGATCCAGTGCAGGTAATTGGAGGATACCACCGACTTTTTGAGACCGTGGGAATCGCAATAGTCCAGCAATTCCACTACTCCCGGCTTGAGGGGAACGCCACCGGCGGGAGCCAGTTTTTCATAGCGCTCATCCCACTCCGGGTACACGACGTTCTTGGCGTCAAGCCCGGGATAGTGTTCCTCGATGATGCCGTGGATCTTGGTGTCCACCATTCCGATGATGCTGATGTAGAAATCGAGAGTCAGTTCATAGCCATGCTCCCGAAAGATATCTTCCCATATTTCAAAGGTGACCTGCTCAGAATTGGTGAGCAGGCCATCCATGTCAAACAATAAATATTTGATCTTCTTTGCCATTAGTTCTTTCTGTCCAGTGCGTTGACAGCTTTGCAGATCGCCAGGGTGAGGATCGCGGAAACGACCGCTTCCACAAGACCGTTCGTCCCGGCAACGGAAAGGACCATCCCGATCACTGCGCTGACATCCATGGAATAGACGTTAGCAAGCAGGTTCTTGAACAGCAGGTACAAAAGACCCAGATAACCGATCGTATTGGTGAGGGAGCCGAGAGCGCCCACTACCAGGTAAGAGACGGTGCTGTTCTTCTTGATGAGAGCCTTTGCGAGAAGTCCGGCGATAACGCCGACTGCAAGCCTTGGGAGGAAGGATACACAGAAGTATCCGAACGGGTTTTCCAAGATCGCGGTGAGTGCCACGATGTCGGTGGTCTGACCGGTGATCGCGAGCCAGAAGTTGAGCAAGCCCCAGGCTCCGCCCAGAATCGCTCCCGCTTTGACGTCCAGCAGGCAGGCTCCGATGATGACGGGAACCTGATACACGGTGGCGACGATCGGTCCGACAGGGATGTTGGCGATGTTAAATACAGTGAAGATGATGACGATCGCCAGCAGCATTGCGAGTCGTGCTAAGTATTGCACGCTCATTTTGTTTTTCTGATTCATTTTTTCTCCTTCTGTCGCTCCCTTCAGGGATGCGGCGAATGTTTTTTTGCTATTTGTTTTTGTTGTATATGATGCGCAGTCCCTCTGTGACGAGGTCTTCGCGATATACCATTTTTGTCCTGCAGGAGGAGAGGATGTAGTGCACGAGACCACCGGTAGCGACCACAGTGGCGTCATTCCCCAATTCCTGTTTGAAACGGTCCAGCATGCCGTCGATCATGGAAGCGAAACCAAGGATCGTTCCGCTCCTCAGACAGTCTGCCGTATTCTTGCCAATGGCGCTCTTCGGCGAGCCGAATTCAAAATCCGTCAGAAGAGCAGCGGATCCGACGAGGGCATTCATGGAGGTCCGCATTCCGGGAAGGATGGAGCCGCCGACGAAATTTCCCTTGGCATCTACCGCAACGATCTTGCTGGCAGTGCCCATATCCACAACGATGACGGGAAGGGGATAGTGATTCTTGGCTCCAACGGCTTCAGCGACAAGGTCTGCTCCGCATTCAGCAGGATTGTCGATGGCGATGTTCAGACCGGTCTTGACTCCCGCGGCGAGGATCATGCAGGTACAACCCAATGCCATCTCGATCGCCTGACTCAGATTGGTCGTGATCTGGGGTACGACAGATCCCACGATCGCTCCACTGAACTCGTCGGGACGGATGTCATAAACTTCAAGCAGAGAGTGGAGGTCTACGGCGTACTGATCCCTGGTGAGGGTGGAGTCCGTTTTCAGTCTTGAGGTGAAGATGAGTTCTTCTCCGCGATAGGCTGCCAGGACGATGTTGGTATTTCCTACATCTGCACAAAGGATCATTGGGTGATTCCCTCCAGAGAGTCGTCCACGTCTACCCATTCGGAGGCGACATCAAAGACGCGGTAGTTGAACTTGTCGATCCGGGCAATGACGGTCTTGATGCCGGCATTGATGACCATGCGCTTGCACAGCGCGCAGCACTCCGCGTTGGGGGTGTAACTGCCGTCTTTCCCTTCAACTCCGACCAGATACATGGTGGCACCCAGCATCTGATTGCGGGAGGCGCTGATGATGGCGTTCTGCTCAGCGTGTACGCTGCGGCACAGTTCATATCGCTCACCACGGGGGACTTTCAAAGCTTCGCGTCTGCAGTATCCCAGATCGTTGCAGTTTGCCCTTCCTCTGGGGGCGCCGGCATAGCCTGTGCTGACGATCTCGTCATCTTTGACGATGATGCATCCGTATCTGCGGCGGATACAGGTCCCGCGTTCGCTGACGGATTCTGCGATGTCCAGATAATAGTTGACTTTGTCCCTGCGTGTCATGATATGTACCTCCATTGCCTGTTAAAAACCATCATTACTATATTAAGGAAATAGGGGCAAGAAATCAATAACGGAAATCGGGAGCAGAGTGCGGAAAATGCCTCATGAGAAGCCAGACTACACAAGGTTGATATGAGTCTTTTTTCGGCAGAAATCTTTGGGTTTTGTGCCCAATCGGAAGGGCGTTTTTTTGGCATTATGCCCTAGAAAATATGACAAATGGTGACAAAGCCTGTACTGAATTGATTTTACTTTTTGTGGATATTATGATGTGTTTGGATTGGGGTTTACACCTAACAATTATGGAAAGGAAAGATCTAATGAAAAAGTTTTTCTCTATGCTTCTCGTTCTCGTGCTTGCACTGTCTTTGGTAGCATGCGGTGGTACAGAAGAACCCACCACACCTTCCGGTGATGGCAACGGCACAACAGACGAAACTCCCCTTCGTGTTTGCTTGGTAGTAGCAGCTCTTGGAGATAACTCCTTCTCCGACTCCTGCAACACAGGCTTGAAGGAAGCTCAGCGCGACTTCGGCATCATCTATGATTGCCAGCAGGTCGGTGACGATGGTATCGTCAATGGCATCCGTGAGGCTGCTCAGAACGGATATGACATCGTTGTTGCCGGATATGACTCCGACAGACGTGCTCTTCTCGATGAAGAGTCCATGGACTATCCGAACACCATTTTCTTCCTCTATGATAACGGCGACACAGAGTATGTCCCGAACGACAACGTTCTCGCAGTTATCTTCAAGGCGAATGAGTCCGACTTCGTTTGCGGCGCAGTTGCTGCAAAACAGTCCACCTCCAAGGTCACCGGCTGGATCGGTGGTCAGGAGTACACCTCCCTCTACGACTTCCTCGTAGGTTGGGTAGAAGGTGTTAAATACGCAGACGAGACCGCTTCCACAGCTTATTCCTGGGTCGCAGGCAGCTCCCCCTGGAGTGACCCTGCAAGGGCAAAGGAACTGACAAAGGCTCTCTACAACAACTACAAAGCTGACATCATGCACGGTGTTGCTGGTCAGTCCGGCGACGGCGTCATCGAAGCAGTTGTTGAGCTCCGTGAAGCTGGCGATGACACAGTATGGGATGTCGGTGTTGACTCCGACCAGTATGCAGTCTTCATGAACAATGACAAGGAAGACAAGGCAGAGGTCATCCTCACCTCCTCTCTGAAGAAAGTTGCACAGCCTGTTTATGACCTCGTAAAGGTCATCATCGACGGCGGCACACCTGTTCTGGGCAACCAGACATACGGAATTGCTGAAGGCGCTTCCGGATGTGCAGACAACGAGTACTTCCGCAAAGTTGCTAATGCTGAAGCACAGGCGATCGCAGACCAGATCACTCAGGACGTTCTTGCTGGAAAACTCACCGTTTCCTCCGCATACGGCATGTCCCTCGAAGATCTTGCTACCCTGTTCCAGGCTGCAACATTGAACTACGAGACTCCGAACCTCTAATCTTTAAATTAGGTTAAACCCATGGATAGCTGCAGAGATCTCTGCAGCTATCCTTTTTTCGTTGTATAATTGTGAAAAAAGAACAGAAGGAGCGAAGACAGAAATGATCAACAGAGAAGAACTGATCGCTGCGGCGAAAGAAGCGCGTGAACATGCCTATTGTCCCTATTCACAGTACATGGTAGGAGCCGCTGTGCTGGGAACAGACGGAAAGATCTATACCGGATGCAACATCGAGAATGCCAGTTACGGGATGACGGTATGCGCGGAGCGCACCGCGATCTTTAAGATGGTATCGGAGGGATGCCGCACTTTTGAAGCGCTGGCTGTCTATACGAACGGGGACGGCTCGGACGGCGGTCCCTGCCTTGCATGCCGCCAGGTCATGACAGAGTTCTGCAAGGATTTTGACGTCCCTGTCATAGACGCGAGCCCTCAGGCAGTGTGGGAGCACTCCATGAAGGAGTTGTGCCCGCTGCCCTTCGTCATGTTTGAAAAGAATCCGGATTATCATGACTAAGTACGCGCCGGGAAAAGAACAGCATAAGGCAAAAAAATCTCTCGGGCAGAACTTCCTCGTAGACAGTACGGTCTGCCCGAGGATCGCAGAAAAAGCTCAGATCGACGGGATCGGTGTTCTAGAGATCGGTCCCGGTTTTGGCGCGCTTACTGTTGAACTCGCAAAACGGGCGAAAAAGGTCGTTGCGATCGAGATCGACTCGGATGTAGTTCCGAGATTGTTGGAAAACCTGGGTCCATTCTCCAATGTGACGGTCCTGGAAGGGGACGCGATGGAGATCGACCTGAAAGGGGTCATTGCCGAGCAGTTTGCCGGTATGCCTGTGGCGATCGTGGGAAATCTGCCCTATTACATCACCTCGCCCCTCATGATGCGTTTTCTGGAGGAGCAGCTCCCCGTGCAGTCTATAACCGTCATGGTACAGAAGGAGGCGGGTCAGAGGCTGTGCGCGAGACCGGGAAACAGGGAATGCGGGGCGGTCTCAGCTGCGGTGTGGTATTACAGTGTTCCGTCGATCCTTTTTGATGTGAGACCGGGAGCGTTCCGCCCTCAGCCGAAAGTCACTTCTTCTGTCATTAGGCTCGAAGTTCGGGAAAAGCCGCTTGTGAGCACATCCCCGGAGCGATTCTTCTCACTGGTTCGGGCAGCCTTCGGACAGCGAAGGAAGACCGCGGTGAATGCGATCTCTGCTCTGCTCGGTGTGCCAAAAGAAGATGTGTCCGCCGCGATACGGGAAGCGGGATATCCGGAAACAGTCCGTGCGGAGCAGATCACCATGGAGGGCTTCGAAGCGATCGCGGAAAATCTTTTTCCGAATTGAGAGCGAAAGATCTTCAGAACAATATAAAAAAATGACCCGAGTTAGCGGAAAACCGGAGTTTTCAAGGCGGGAAAGACTGCCTGGATACGAGTTCGGACCTCGTCATTTTTCACAATTTGGGGCATGTTTGGTGCCCCTTTTTTGATGGGTTTAAACCCGATTTTTGTGAAATTGCACAGTGAAACGGCTTGTGTTTTGTACAAAACTATTGAAAAATGGGCTTCCTTATGCTATTTTGAATGTAACTTACGATTATGGGGCATTTTTGATATTTTTCATTTTGAGGGGATAAGATGGCGAATCAATACTTGGCTGTCGTACAGCAACTGGGTACAGCGCTTGGCCGGATCGTCGGCGTTTTGGATGAGAGCGGAGTCGTTATCGCTTGCAGCACGTTCTCGCTGGTCAACACGACTCGTGTGGGATTGTCCTGGGACGGTGTCACCGGAGATGTGTTGCAGAGATCCGGGTACAGTTATCGTTATATCGATAACGCCCGCAAAGACCTGATCGTCTTTGTCGATGGGGATGATGAGAATGCGGCGAAAGACTGCACAGTCGCCTCCATCGCGCTGAGCGGGTACTATGACACCGCGGACGGAAAAAATGACATTATGACGTTTGTTAAGAATGTCGTAACAGATAATATCCTTCCCAGTGATATCTTTATACGTGCAAGGGACCTCGATTTCCCGGTGGATGCCACTACGGCTGCCCTGGTGATCCGCGCTTCCGAAGGCGCAAGTTCCGTTCAGGTCCTGGATATCATCAGTCATCTGTTCCCGGAAAAACACAAGGATTTCATTTTTAACGTAAATGAGACGGACACGGTCCTCGTGAAGAGCGTATCCCCGGATATCGTTCCCAGCGATCTGGAACAACTTGCTGCCTCTATTTCGGACGTCCTGGAGACAGAACACAGGATCTATACCCAGATCGGTATCGGTACCCGTGTCGTCGGAGTTAAGGACATGGCGAACTCCTTCCGCGAAGCCCGCACAGCTTTGGAAGTCGGAAAGGTGTTCGACACGGAGCACAACATCATCTCCTACGGAAACCTGGGCATTGCCAGGCTGATCTACCAGCTTCCGACGACTATCTGCCAGCAGTTCCTGGATGAGGTGTTCAAGGAAGGATCCATCGAGGCTCTGGATCAGGAGACCTTGTTTACCATTCAGAGATTCTTTGAGAACAATCTGAACGTGTCTGAGACCTCCAGAGGACTGTTCGTCCACAGAAACACCCTGGTCTATCGTCTTGAGAAGATCAAAAAACTCACAGGGCTGGACCTGAGAGAATTTGATGAAGCTATCGTCTTTAAAGTAGCGCTGATGGTGCGCAAGTATCTGGATTCCACCATGGAGATCCTCTAAGGGAGTTAAAGACGAGTCGGAATACCCGCGCGATGCGCGGTTGAAGGAAAGATTCAATGATCGAATTTCGCAATGTAAGCAAAAACTATCCCGGTGGGACCCATGCGCTGGATGATGTAGATATCTCCATCGACAAAGGGGAGTTCGTGTTTATCCTCGGACATTCCGGCGCCGGAAAGAGCACGCTACTGAAACTGATGCTTCGCGAGGAGCTTCCTTCTAAGGGATCCATCATGATCGCGGATTACAACCTGGTCAAAATGAAAAAAAGACAGGTCCCCTATCTCCGCCGCGAACTTGGTGTCGTGTTCCAGGACTTCCGTCTGATCCCGTCCATGACTGCTTACGAGAACGTTGCGTTTGCAATGCGCGTCACGAATATCTCCTCTAAGGAGATCCGCCGCAGGGTGCCATATATCCTGCGCATCGTCGGACTGGAAGACAAGATGCATGTTTATCCGGACCAACTTTCCGGTGGGGAGCAGCAGCGTGTTGCCCTTGCCCGCGCCCTGGTTCACAACCCGAAGATCATCCTGGCGGATGAGCCTACAGGAAACATCGATCCGGAACTTTCTCTCGAGATCATGGAACTCCTGCTGGAGATCAATAAGTTGGGAACAACGGTCGTTGTAGTTACTCACGATGTGGCTCTGGCCAATCGGTTCCATGCCAGAACGATCACTCTGGACCATGGAAGAGTTGTCAGTGATACGAAAGGCAAGAACGCAGTATGAGAGGATCCAGTCTCGGTTATTTGATCAAAAAGGGAATCAGCAACATCTGGCTCAACCGCATGATGTCGGCGGCGTCCATGGGTATCCTGACGGCGTGCCTCATCATCGTCGGCGGATCTGGACTTCTTGCCGTCAACATCCGCGACATCTTCACCGCCATCGAGAACCAGAACGAGATGGTCATCTTCATCAAGGAAGACGCTACGGAGGAGGATGTTACGGTCCTTGGGGACAAGATCGACTCCCTGGATCATGTGAGCGACTATTACTATGTTTCCAAAGCGGAAGCTTTGGAGGAACAAAAAGAGTATATGGGAGAGAAAGGCTATCTCCTGGACGGACTTGAGGACGACAACCCTCTTCCCGCTTCCTATCGCCTCACGCTCTCCGGTCTTGAATATTTGAATGAGACGGTGGAACAGCTCCAGCATTACCGCGGAGTTGACACGATCTCAGCCCCTACCGATCTCGCGGATACGCTGACCGGCGTGGAGAAAACAGCATTGGTGCTTGGATCCATCATCATCGGCATCCTGATCGTTGCATCGACTGTCGTCATTTCGAATACGATCCGTTTGACTCTTTTCGCAAGAAGAAGAGAGATCAACATCATGAGATACGTTGGTGCCACCAATGGTTTCATCCGTCTTCCTTTCGTCGTGGAAGGAATGACGATCGGCATCTTTTCGGCAGTGCTGGCTTTCGGAGTGATCTGGGCGATCTATCAGAGTCTTGGCTCACTGTTTGCTGAGACAAGGATCTCCTGGCTGACCTCTGTTTCCAATAATTTGATCCCATTCATGAATCTTTGGTATTACGTTCTCGGCGGTTTCCTGATCGCAGGGATCCTGATCGGGTCTCTGTCCAGTTCCTCTTCGATCCGCCGTTATCTGAAGGTGTAAGATGAGAAATTTCAAGAGATTCCTTGCAATGCTGTTGCTGGTCATCCTGGTGGGGACCGGCGTAAGTGGTGTGGTCGATCATAAGGTCGAGGCTTATTCCACAGGGGAAGAACTCAAACAGCACATGCAGGATCTGCAGTCTCAGTTGGCAAAACTGAATCAGCAGTTGGCGGACGCAAAGAATACGGTCAAGGAGGCAGAGGTAAAATCCAATACCTATGCTTCCCGTGTCAGCATCGTAAAGGAGCAGATCGCTACACTTAAAGAGAGCATCGAGGCGAAGTCGGAGGAACTTGCCGTCAAGCAGGAAGAATTGGACAAGAAGATCCAGGAACACGATCAGACCTATGAACTGTTCAAATCCAGATTGCGCGCGATGTATATGAGCAACGACGCATCTGTCCTCTCCCTGATTCTCGGCTCGGATTCTTTCTCGGAATTCCTTGTAGCCGCGGAGACGCAGACCAGGATCTCGAAGCATGACACCGATCTTGTGGAGAAACTGGAGATGGAAGCACAGGTGATCGCGGCGGAAGAGGCGATCATTCAGCAGGATTTGGACAGTCTAGAAGAGGATATGGATGTGCTGGAGGACAAGTATTCGGAGTTGGCAGCCCTCTATCAGGAGGCCAACAACGAACTGAGCGCCGCAAAAGCCTTCCAGAATGCGACGCAGGATGACTACGACGCCATCCTGGCGGATCTCCAGAATACACAGAATGAATGGAATGCCCTCATGGGCTCCGGCATGATGGAGTACGTGGGAGGGTATTATGCCTGGCCGACACCGGGCTACACATACATCACGTCCGGATTTGGCTGGCGTACGCTTTATGGACAGCCCAACTATCACACTGGTATCGATATCTCCGGATACCAGATCTATGGTTCTCCGGTCATTGCATCCAACACGGGACGCGTAGTGCGTGTCCGCTACTATACGACAGGCTATGGTTATCATGTCATGATCGACCATGGTGACAACAACTGGACGGTCTACGCCCACCTGAGCGCGATCGCCGTAAACGAGGGAGACTGGGTCGCACAGGGACAGACTATAGGATATGTGGGATCCACCGGAAACTCCACAGGACCTCACCTCCATTTTGAGATCCGCATCAACGGAACAGCCCAGAACCCGCTGAATTACGTCACAAGATAATTGAAGGAACGATGAACAAAAGAGTATCCATCGGTATCACATTGGCATTTATCTTCATCGCCGTGGCCATCACGTTCACGGCGACGATGCTGTATGCGATGAATTTGTTCGACCAGAAGATCATCGGCGTTCAGGAAAGAGCCGCGATGTACGACAAGATCTCTGAGATCGATTCCGTGATCCGACAGAATTACTACCTTCCCTTTGAAGACCGCCGCATCATGAACGGGTTGTCCAGCGGTTACATCTCCGGTCTCGGTGATGAATACACACGCTATATGACGAGTGCTGAGATCGCCCAGATGAAAGCGGCAAGTTCCGGCGAAGTCACTGGCGTCGGTCTGGAAGTCCTGGAGAATCCCAGCGGTTACGCGGTCGTGAAGTCGGTCGTCACCGATTCTCCTGCGGACAAAACGGGAATGCAGGTCGGCGACGTCATCATCACGGTCAACGAAGAAGACGCATTGGTCATGGGCTTCAGCGAGGTGGAGAAGGCGCTGCTCGGAACAGAGGGCAATCAGGTCAAGATCGGCTACATGCGCAATGGCTCGGAAGAAAGCGCTGAGCTCGTATACGATACCTACGCAGTGAATTCGGTGATCTCAGGGGTCATCGATGAACAGTATGCTTATATCCGCTTTACAGATTTCAACGAACTGACTTTGACCCAGTTCAAAAGGGCTTACAACGATCTGATCCAGGAGGACGCTGTCCGAGCGTTCGTATTCGACGTCCGCGGATTGAGAAGCGGAACGGATCTTTCCATCGTAGCGGATATTCTGGATCCTCTCATGCCTCAGGGAACCATTATTTCCGGCGTGTATTCCGGTGAGATCTCCAAGGTCATGTACACTTCCGATGCGGAGCAACTTCAGTATCCCGCAATCGTTTTGGTGGATTCAGACACAAGGGGATTGGCGGAGATGTTCGCAGCAGTTCTCGGTGAGAAGGAGAATGTCCGGATCATTGGAGAGCAGACAGCGGGCAAAGGGACTTATCAGGAACTTGTCAAACTGAGCGATGGGACCGGGATCTATGTCACAGTGTGCAAATTGATCGCCTGCGGCCATCTGGACTTTGACAAGACCGGTCTGAACCCGGATTTCATCGTTTTGCCGAACGACGGATTCGAGATGACGGACGATGTTCCACAGAGCCGTTCGGACATTCAACTGTACCGCGGACTGGAAGTTATGCGCGCCGAACTGATGGGCTGAAAATCTATTGACTTTTGTGCACAGGGTGCCTAAAATATATTAATCTGTAGTATATTTTTTATATTATTGGCACAATGCAGAAAGGTATTTGCTAAAGACATGGCACAAGAATATTTGATCAGCAAATCAAAGCTGAATGAATTGGAAAAAGAATTAGACTATCTCAAATCTGTTAAACGGCAGGAGATGGCAGCAGTTATAAAAGAGGCCCTTTCGCACGGGGATCTGTCCGAGAACAGTGAGTATGACGAAGCGAAAAACTCTCAGGCGATCATGGAAGCAAGGATCGTGGAACTGGAGAAGATGCTACAGAATTCCAGAGTGATCGATGAAGAATCCGTCGATACCGATCACGTATCCATCGGTTGCACCGTTGAAGTTTTGTTCGTGGAAGACGATGAGACAGAGACTTACGACATCGTAAGTTCCGGCGAAGCAGACGCTTTGAAGAATAAGATCTCAGATGAGTCTCCTCTGGGAAGTTCCCTCATCGGGCACAGAGTTGGAGATACGGTCGTAGCACAGACGCCTGGCGGCGGGTTGGAACTCAAGATCGTAAGCATCGGGAAACAGAATCTTTAATGAGTAATGGCCTTTGCGTAACAAACGCAAAGGCTTTTCATATCAGGAGGAATACATGGCAGAGCAATTTAGAAAGCAGAATCCGGAGAACCAGCCTACAGAGAGCGAACAGATCGCGATCCGGAAGGACAAACTGGAAAACATGAGAGCGGGAGGAAGGGATCCTTTCCTCGTCACGACTTATGACATCAAAGATTCTGCCAAAGATATCATAGAAAACTTCCAGGATGTC
>JAFUBI010000133.1 GCA_017460285.1 Oscillospiraceae bacterium
GACCTGAACACCACCGTAGCAATAGAAGGTCTCGTCAAGGGTACAAGCGCCTGTTTCAAGCGCAGCAGAAGCTGTAACGACCTTGAAGACCGAACCAGGTTCATAGATGTCGGATATTGCTTTGTTGTTCCACTGATTGTGCTGTGCAGCGGACAACTGTTCCAGATAGATGTCGTTCAGAGATTTCTGTTCTCCCTCTTCTTCCGCTTCATCCGGAGTCCCAAGAGACGCAGCAGCGTCTTCCAATACGGCATTGATCTTTTCAATCGTACGCTCATCTGTGATCTCAAGAGGCGTATTCGGATCGAAGTCTGGCTTCGTCGCCATGGCGTAAATAGCGCCTGGGTTCACATTCATTACGATCCCGCAGGCGTAGTTCTGAACGTGGTGCTCCACGATCGCTTCCTCGAGAGCCTGCTCCAGTGTCCTCTGAATCTCCGCATCAATAGTTAAGACAAGGCTGTTGCCATCGATCGCTTCGGTGAGGGTCTCGTGCTCGTAATACATATCTTTTCCGTAGGCATTTACAGCCGTTAAAGTCCTTCCAGGAGTACCGGAAAGAGTAGCATCATAATATGCTTCCAGACCATACAGACCATTGTTGTCCGTACCCACGAAACCAAGCACCTGAGAGGCGAAGTTTCCATATGGATAATATCTCTTTGTGTCTTCTGTGAACTGGATACCGGCGATATCGTACTTATCGATAAACTCCTGGATTTCATCCACGATCGGTTTGTCCACCTTACGTTTCAGGATCGAATAATAGTTATCCCCCTTACACTTTTCCAGCACCGTTTCGTATGCGAGGTCTAACTTTTCTGAAAGGAATGTGGAGATACGGTCATAATTCTCCTCATCGATACGGATAGGGGCAAGCGCCACCGTCCAAACCGTTGCGCTTCGGGCTAGGATATTCATGTTCGCATCATAGATGATGCCCCTCTCTGCTGCAACGACGCTGTCACGCAACTGCTGGGACGATGCACGCTCTGTATAGTAGCCGTGCTGCAAAATAGAAAGATACGCAAGCCTGCCCACGATAATAGCAAAAAAGAGAATAAATGCTGTCATGATAAGCACTATTCTCTTTTTCATTTTTCCGGATACAAGCTTGCGCTGTTGTTTTGTTTTATTCATTCCGTACTCCCGCTTGATATTACTGTGCAGGCAACGGTCAACTGTTACGGATTAAACCACTCACTTACCGTAGTTAAAAAAGCAAACATCGACCGATCATTCACGATAGGATCTTCTGTCACGATCACGTTATCGTTCTCCAGGTTGACATACTCGATCTGTGCAGAATCAAGTTTGATCAGCCCTAGCTCATTCTGAGCATAATCAGCAGCGCTCTTATAAGAGATAAAACTCTCGATCTGGTAATCCAAATAGATGTTCTCACTTTGGATCTCAACGAGTTCTGCACTTTTATTCGTGATCTGCGATTTCACCTTTGTGAGGAGAAGATTGCTGTAGACAGTATACACCGCGAGGGAAATGACCGCAATGCTGAGAGTCAGCAACTGAATCACGAACCTGCGGTCCTCCGCAGTCCTGCTGCTGTTGCTGGTTTCCACTACCCTAACTGGCTGCCGGGCGGGAGTTGTCTCCGCGAACCGGTTCAGATCATACGCTACACTAGTTGCCATAAATCCCTCTCACAATTTCTCTATGATTCTCAATTTTGCACTTCTGGATCTTCTGTTGGTCTCCATCTCCGCCTCGCTGGCGATGATGGGCTTTTTCGTTACTGCAACCGCTTTTTCCTTGTTTCCACATACGCAAACGGGACACTCTGGCGGGCAGGTACATCCTTGCTGTAATTTTGCAAAATACTGTTTTACTAAACGATCTTCTATGGAATGGAACGTGATGACGCAAAACCTTCCTTTTGGTGCCAATAGTTCAAAGATCGAATTCAAACCTTCTTCCAAAGCTCCCATCTCGTCGTTGACGTAGATCCTTAGAGATTGAAACGTTTTCTTGGCAGGATGCTTCTCTTTTCTCCGCACCGCTGGCGGTAATGCCGAAACCACGACGTCGCTCAGTTCTGTTGTTTTTGTGAATTCTTTCTCTTCCCTGTGGCGTATGATCCGGTTTGCGATCTGCGGAGCGAACTTCTCGTCTCCATAATCCCTTAGAATCCTGCACAGTTCTTCAAAAGGCAGTGTGTTGACTGCATCTGCTGCTGTCATACCGGAATCGGACATCCTCATGTCCAGGTTTCCCTCTTTTGCATAGGAGAAACCGCGTTCCGCAACATCTAACTGGTGTGAAGATACTCCCAGATCGAGCAAAGCACCGTTGATCTTACCTTTCCATTCCTCCAACGCCATCCCTGCGTCCCGGAAGTCAGAGCGGATTACAGTCGCGTTTGAAAACTTGGCAAGTCTCTCTTTCGCTGCCTCAATCGCTTCCGGATCTTTATCAAAACAGAAAAGACTGCC
>JAFUBI010000134.1 GCA_017460285.1 Oscillospiraceae bacterium
CATTTTCTTCTGGAACGATGAAGTTTGCAAAAAGAATTCCAAAAAGGATGATCGAAAAAACAATGACACCCAGAACAGCCCCTTTATTGCGAACAAATCTGCGGACAACATCTTTGAAACGTGAGTTCCTGTTTTTGACCCGAACGGTATCGTATGGATTCTTCGTTTTCATTTCTGATACCTCACTCGGATCCTAGGGTCAATGATCGCGAATGTCACATCCACCAAAAGCATGGCAGTCATATACACCAGCGACAACAAGAGAGCACAAGTCATAACTCCAGGAGTATTTTTTTGCGAGATCGCTCCAGTCATATAAGTTCCAATGCCTGGGACAGAGAATATCGTCTCACTGACGACAGATCCGCCCAGCACTCCCGCGAAGCCAGATAGAAGCACCATGATGATCGGAAAAGAAGCATTTTTCAATGCATGTTTCCAAATGACCTTTCGTTCCGGAACTCCCTTTGCCCTTGCTGTGCGGATGTAATCCTGCTGCAATACTCCAAGCATGGCAGATCTGGTCAATCGACTGAGATGCGGGACGCTTCCCAAAACTGTCGTAAGAGTAGGCAGTATCACTCCCCTCAATCCCTGATCTACGTCAAAAAAGGAAGGAAGCAAACCCCAATGAACCGAAAATAATAACAGCAGAATAACACCACTGAAAAAAGTCGGAATACAGGAAAACAGCACAACAACAACTGTTAACGCAGTATCGAAGAAAGAGTACTGTTTGATTGCGCTTATAATACCAAGCGTGACTCCGATGACGGAAGAAACCAAAAATCCAAGCATTCCCAACCGTATCGTGAGTGGAACACGCTGCGCTATCTCCTCGAACACGTTATTTCTTGAAGAATAAGAAGGAACGTTCAACTTCATCAAACCTTTGATGTAGTTAATAAAACGCACCGGAAGCTCGTCCGTATAGCCGACACTTTCGTTATATGCCTGCTTAGCTGAAGGTGCAGCTGTTATCGGAAGATTATTTGTTGCTGGATCCCCGGGAGTAAAGGACATGATCAAAAAGACGATAAGTGAAACACAGAGCGCCAAAGGAATCATATACAAAACTCTTTTCAGGATGTACCTTGCCATACAAACAGACCTCTAATCGATTACTTTTT
Source organism: Oscillospiraceae bacterium (assembly GCA_017460285.1). Taxonomy (GTDB): domain Bacteria; phylum Bacillota; class Clostridia; order Oscillospirales; family Ruminococcaceae; genus RUG11783. Next base: position 1,131 of record JAFUBI010000134.1, read on the forward strand.
TAAACCGGATCAATTCACCGCCTTCTTCCAAAACCAAAGGCATCCGAACTTCGTCTATTTTCCCGCCAACTTCCGCCGAATGGAAATGAACCGGCATACCAGGTGGGACCTCACCCACAACATCCGCGGACACAAAAGTATCGTAGTGATAATGCTCCAATGTATCCTCCACACCCAAAAAATGAAGGATCAGTTTTCCGTCTTTCAAGGAAACAGCACAGTAACCATAACCGGGGCGTGAGTACTCCCCAACGTAATCTTCAAGAGAATGAGAAGGATGAGTTCCCTCCACTTTTTCTCCTGCTAATTGCACACAGATGTTCTTCTGCTCATTCATCCGTTCGCGAACGTAATCAAAATAGCGTTGGAACCAATTTGCTTCCGAAAGTCCCAAGAAATGGTCCGCCACTGTCTTGCAGATCGACATGTGGAGCTGACAGCCATCCATATTCGTATAAGCTACGACGCCAAGTTTGATCTCAGGGACCATAAAAGTCATAGCGGAAAAACCGTTGATGCTGCCGCCATGATGGATGATCTTATGCCCACGATAATTCTCTATAAACCATGCAAGTCCGTATGTGGAGAAATCTGTCTCATCCTGAGGCATGTCCAACCGATTCTTTATGATCATGCTGGGCTTGTGGAGCTCATTGAAGGATTCTTTGGATAGGATCTGTTTTCCTTCCCATTTCCCTGCTTCATCTCCGCCCGCAAGATGGAACTTGACCCACTTCAACATTTCTTCTGCGGAAGAATTGATGGCACCTGCTGCTGCAAACGGAGCACCGATTCCCTTGGACTTGTCCTCTACTTCTGTGCGATAAAACGGTACCTCCTTTGCACCTGAAAAACTCTCACCGGGATTTCCATATGGCGTTGCGTGATCCTCATCCGCTTCCATGTCATCCAAAAACAAAGTCGAACGTGTCATCCCAAGAGGATCAAAAATGATCTCCTGTACATTTTCTTCAAAGGACTTACCTGTCACCTTTTCTATCAGGTGACCGGCTATCACATATCCGTAATTGTTATACTGAAACATCGTACGGAACGGCTGATTTGGTTCTAGATATTTGACGTGCTCCACCAGTTCCTTACGGTCGAAGTTTGTACCGTACCATGAGTATTCATGGCGCGGAACGCCAGTTCTATGTGAAAGAACGTCTCTCAATGTCACATTTTGTGAAGTGAAAGGATCGAAAAACTGAACTTCCGGAGCGATATCGCGGATCGGCGTGTCCCAGGACAGTTTTCCATCATCCACCAGTTTTGCGCATATGGCAGATGTGAACGCTTTGGAACAGCTTCCTATCTGATATAGTGTTTGTCCTGTTGCAGGCAGATTCTTTTCGCGGTTTCTCAAGCCGATCCCGTCGCAGAACAAAACTTCATCCTGATATATGACACCGAGTCCCACAGAAGGACATCCCCACATCTCGAGGGCATGTTCGATCTTCTCCCTCAATGTTTCAAAAAAAGTTTCA
>JAFUBI010000135.1 GCA_017460285.1 Oscillospiraceae bacterium
GCCTGATAGATTCGTGAATAATTCGCATCACTACTGGACACCCCAAGAAAACTCGTTTCCGAAGCGACGCGTGCCTCAACATTGCTTACACCGATGACGAGATGTCTCCCATCCGCCGTCATAGCTGCCTTAAGCTGATAATAGGTCGGCCGCCCATCGATCAACAGACGATAAACTAACGTAAACGCCTTTTGACCTTTCAGAATGCTTAAGATCACGCTCTTTGACAGAGCTCGCTCCACGATAGGCTGATCCTCGCTATATACGACAGCCTGAATATTCTTTCTGCATTCATCGAAGAATCTTTTTCCACTCAGTTCGATCTGAAGATCCTCATAGGAGCCTTGAGCAACGAACTCGATATAGTCATCCGTATCGATATCTACATAATAAACACTTTCCAAGTCGCTGGATAGAGTCTGTGCAATGCTTAAAAAGGCATTGCCTTTCTCGGTCACAACGTCCAAAGCACTTGTTTGCAAGATCTGATCTGCCACGTTGCTGACGCCAATGACGATGTGCTGTTCATCGCTTAAGGAGGCATGGACCGCGTGCAGATTATAATAAGTCGGAACATTGCCGATCAAAAGGCGATAGGTCATGGAGAAAGACTGACCTGAGGAGAGATGAGAGATCAAAACATCCTTACTCAAAGAATACTTTACACGCTCCCGATCTTCTTCATAGATCACTCGCGGTATGTTGTCCTGCGTATCAGAAAAGAAATCACTTCCGCTGCGCTCGATCTGCAGATCATCGTATTTGCCCTGAGCTGTGAATTCAACATAGTGCCCATTGGTCAAGTCCACATAGTAAATGACCTCAAAACCATTGCTAAGCACATGAGCATCGCCAAAAGAAAGAGCGCTTTCCCCTGTAAGACCTCGTATCAATTCTTTCGCAGCATCTGCCTCTTTATCGACCTTAATTTTTTCTTCTATAAACACCTCGTACTCATGCGAGGGTACAGGCTTGGAAAAATAATAACCCTGAACCAGATCGCAGCCCATGGATTTAAGGGCATTCAGCTGCTCCTCTGTTTCAACCCCTTCAGCAATAATGGGGACAGAGAGATAATCGGCAATATCGATGATCACCTCGATGAGCCTAGTGTCCCTATCAGTGTTGAACGCATTGCGTATGAACTTCATGTCTAGTTTCAAGGCATCAATAGGAAGGCTGGAGATCATATTGAGCGAGGAATATCCCGTTCCGAAATCATCCATTTCGATCTTAAATCCCAAACTTCTCAACTCGTTGACCATCGCAATGATCTGTGTAGAGTCCTGAGTATATGCGGATTCCGTGATCTCCAAAAGAAGTTCACCGGGTTTCAGATCAAACTCTTCCAGCAAGCCTTTCAGAATATTGATGAGTTCAGGATCATAAATGTCGATCCTGGAAACATTAACAGAAACTGGAACGGCAATGCCGAAGCGTTCTTTCCAATCTTTGATCTGAGCAGCCGATTCACGCCATACATATCTATCCAGCTGCTCTATAAGTCCATTTTCTTCAAACAATGGAATAAACAATCCCGGAGAGATCAGCCCCAAAGAAGGATGCTGCCAGCGAACCAAAGCCTCCGCACTTGTCAACACAGGGATCTCAGGGCGGACATCAAACTTGGGCTGGTAAAACACCTTAAACTGTTTTTGCTCAAGAGCGGAAGGAAAATCTTCCAACAGTTGCTCCGCATAGATCTCAGACTCATGGAGTTTGCTATCATAGATCGCAATAGGACGAATAAATGCCCCGCGCACGGTATCCGAGGCCATCTTTGCGCGATCGAAACGGCGTTCCATCTCGATGCTCTTATCCACATCCGCATATACGCCCATGCGAAGGCGAACACGATTGTCAGAACCCTCTTCACCGGACAATCCGATCCTAGCATTCTCCAAGATCGCTTCGTAATCATCTCGGTGGGGACAATAGACCAGGAAAGTATCTGCTTCTCTTCGGCAGACGATCCCGCCTGCGTCACGCACCATCTCACGGACCTTTTCACCGATCCTGCGCAACACTTCATCGCCATATGCCTTGCCGTAACGCTCATTGATCATATGGAAATGGTGCACATCCACCACGATAGCATCCATAGACATTCCCTTGTGGTGTTGATCAAACTGTTCCGCATATCTATAGAAGTATTCCCTATTGTAAAGACCTGTAAGATGATCACGTTCGGTAGATTGAATGATATCCCTGTCTTCTGAGAGCTCGATAGCACGGACAACACGAGTGATGATCACTTCCTTTTTGGGATAAGGCTTTGGAATAAAATCGGAAGCACCTAACTGCAAACTGGTCACTTCTGCCTCTTGATCCGCAGTCATAACGATGAGCGGGATATCTTTTAGATCCTGATCGTTTTTCAATATCTTTATAACGTCGAGACCGTGCATGCCCGGCATGAGAAGATCCAAAAAGATCAGCGAAAGCGTGTCCTTATTCTTCCGCACCATCTCTATAGCACTTCTGCCATCTGTTGCAAAAAGTGTTTCGAAATCGTCTTGCAAAACAAGATTCAACAGTTCTCTGTTGATCAGTTCATCGTCGACAATAAGGATCTGTCTCTTTCCGTTGGTAGAGTGAAATTTCTCGTGTGTCTTTAACATGAGAGCGTCTTCCTTCGTTTTTTCTGTTCCTTAAACTCATACTCTCTAATAATTATTCTATACGGAATTAGCAAAGATTTAAACTAATTCTGAATAATCGTCCTCAAATGAGCGTCTCCTGCTTTCCTTCTTTTTTTGAGGTATTCGTCTTATAATATTGGGGAATCATCAGGAAGGAGGAGTACCTATATGGCAACTTTCACGAGAAAAGCAATTCTAGAGACATTCGACTCGTTGTTAAAGGAATACCCTTTCGACAAGATCACGGTCTCCATGGTCTATCGCCGTTGCGGAATCAGCCACAACACCTTCTACTACCACTTTGAAGATATTTATGGTCTTTTGGAAGCCTGGCTCGAGGAAAAATTCCGCGAGCTTTTCTCGAACTCCAAACCCTACAGGGAGAAGATCCGAGACCTCCTTTTGTCATGCATAGAAAACAAGGAGACGATCAACCATCTGTTCGAGTGTCTTTCCCGCGGCTTGATCGAACTGTATTTCTATCGAGAGAGCGAGCATCTGTTTGAGCCCTCCCTATTCAGCATCCCAGGCACTGAAGAGCTGACCAAAGAACAATTCAAAACGATCCTTCAGTTCAGTAGCGATGTCTTTTTTGGACGGCTTATCCGCTTCATCTGGTCCGGCATGACTGACGATGTCGAAGAGGTCTCCAGTGAATTGGAACATTTTCTTACAACCTATGTGAATGCCATCTTGCAGCAAAACAATTCTGGAAAATAGGACACAATTAATTGTTTGTCCGATTTTCATATAAATCTTGCGACCTGTCCGTTTTTGTGACAGGTCTCTTCTTTTCCCAATACCTTCAAGACAGACTCGCTTATAAAATAAAGATGAAGCAGGTTGCTCGTTCACCTATTTCCCCCCTACCGGATCATTACACGTCTCCTCGTTGCGGTCCGGTTTTCTAAAACATTCAGGAAATACAAATCAATGCAGACCTTTCTTATAATTGCCTTTTTGTTCTGGCTGGGATCGAGCATAGGCTGGATCCTTGAACTCTTTTACCGAAAGTTTTTTTCATCCGGGAATCCCGATCACAAATGGATCAACCCTGGATTCTGTGTGGGACCTTATCTTCCTCTGTATGGAACCGGTGTTTGTATCCTCTATGGAATCACGGTCCTGTTTGATGAGTTAGTGATCAATCCCCACTGGGCAAAAAACTTTGTTACGGTTTTCGTCATGGCAATCTTAATGACAGCTATTGAATTTCTGTCAGTGTGGGTGAGCCTGAAATATTATCACGTAAGGTTATGGGATTACAGAGAACTTCCCGGAAATATCGAAGGTCTAATCTGTCCTTTGTTTTCTTTCTTCTGGGGATGCCTCTCGGCTTTTTATCTGTTTTGGCTACACAGCCGTATCGCAGATGCAGTCTCTGTTTTTCAAGCGCACACTTATTGGATGTTTGCTCTCGGTGTTTTCTATGGGATTTTTATCGTGGATGTGAACCATTCGTTAGGCACAGTAAACCGCCTGAAGAAATTTGCGGAGGAAAACAACGTCATAATCCGCTACGAGAATCTGAAAGCATCCATCCGCCGCTTCCAGGAAGAAGTCTCTGAAAAATCTCATTTCCTAGCTTTCTTCCGTTCCGAAAAAGATCTGCTGTTCCATCTGAACAGTGAGCGTGCGCAGGAATTCCTAGAGTCTGTGCACGACCGTATTCAAAAAGCAAAGGAATACAAAAATGGACTTAAATGACCTCAACAAAAAGGCTCTCCTGATCGTGAACCCCGTTGCAGGCAGAAGAGCGATCTTGAAAAACATCGACACGATTCTGAACCAATTAGCGGATGATGGTTATCTCACCACTACCATCCTCACACAGAAATCAGGAGACACAAGACAAATCACGGAACGTTTTGGGTCACAGTTTGATCTTGTTCTCTGTACAGGTGGAGATGGTTCTCTTCACGAAATGGTATGTGGAATCGCAAATTCCGGTCTGATAACTTCCGTTGGTTACCTTCCTTGTGGTTCCTCCAACGATTTTGCCACTTTTACCGGTCTTCCCCTCACCTTAAAAGAGGCTGCTCACGCGGCAGCGGTTGGAACACCTCACAGTTATGATATCGGCACTTTCGGAGACGAGCATTTTCTATATATTGCGGCATTTGGCGCGTTCACTTATACGACGTTCGATACGGATCAAACATTAAAAAACATCCTTGGCTTTCCTGCGTATATTCTCAGCGGGATCAAGGATCTCTCAAAACTTAAGCCCGTGCCAATGAGATTCACGGATGAAGAAAGAACTTGCGAAGGACAATACCTGTTTGGTTGCGTCGCGAACTCGCTGTATCTACAGAATATGATCCCAAATGTAGATCTTGGGGTCGACCTGTCCGATGGTCTTTTTGAAGTCCTTCTCATTGATTATCCGGATTCTCTTTTGGAACTTCATGAGATCGCTTTCTCTCTCCTCAATGGTGAAATGGATCACCCCAAGATCACTTTTTTCCACACATCGGGAATCACGGTAGAAAACCCGGATAGCGTTCCATGGTCACTGGAGGGCGAACGTTCCGGAACTTATAAAACGATAAAGATCAAGCCGATTCATAACGGATTGACACTGATCCGATAGTATCCCTCTCGATAAAAGGGGAAGAAA
>JAFUBI010000136.1 GCA_017460285.1 Oscillospiraceae bacterium
CTTCTCCCGTCCACTATTTCCCGAGGAAAAAATGAAAAAACATGTTTCCTTGCATTCAGCCTTCAATCTCACGAATCTTCCGGCAGTACTCATCCACGATCTCTTCGATGATAAATTCTCCCCACTTACCGCCCTCGAAGCAACTTCCTACCAATGCACCATCTGCATAACGAAGCCTTCTCTGACAATTTTCCACATTCGTATCTCCACCTAGAATAACCGGTAGTTTCGGGTTTACAGATTTTACCGTTTTTACAAGATCTTCGTTGACCTGTTCATCAGGATTGCACACCTCAATCGAATAACCACCGGCATACAATATCATCCCAACAAGTCCTTTTACCTCACTCAAATCATTTCCGTATTTGTAATGTTTACTTGCGACTTCGCACACCATGTCAATATTCCATGCTCCGATAGCCCTGCGGTAATTCATAACTTTCAATGTTTCTGCCTGAATGTTTCCCAAACCACCTGACGTGCCACCCACCAAAGCTGTGCAGCGAATCCAGTCTGCGCCAGCGCATTTCGCAACAGCCATCGTCGGGGTAATACAGTTCGTCATGAGCTGACACCCAATCACAAAATCCTCTTTTCCCATTTTATTTGCGAGGTCGCGCACCTTAGTGGTAATCATCGCAAGAGTAGCAACACGAGCATAGTCGGTATCATCTGTAACAGGGTATACCCGATCCACCGTCTGCAGAAGACATCCATCCGCTCCGCCATTGATCAGTGTCTTAGCATCTGTTAATGCCTTCTCCAAAGAACGCTCGATATCCCCGTCCTTATAAAACGGAGTGTTTGGCATAGGACGAAGATGGATCATTCCCATGATGCACTTTTTATTGGTTTCGACATATCTTTCAAACATATACCAGACCTCCTTATTCCACATAAACGATTTCACTTGATTTTATGGTGTTAATTCCTCCCTCCTGACTGAAAAGAGGGTTCTCGTCACCCATTCCCCCGAAATAAGGGTAATTTCGTTTGATCGCAATATAATTAGCCAACATGAACAAAGGAATGAAGTTCATTAAAGGATTCAGACACTCGTGCTTTGCCGAAGGAAGAGTGATTACTTCTGCGCCTGCATAGAACTCTTCCTGCGATGCGTCCGATATGACCAATACATTTCGTCCAGACTTGACCATTGATGCCACCGTCTCCATCGTTCTGCTGAAGGAGGCACAATTCTTCATCGCTACAGCAATCGTGCCCAACTGATCTCTTTTTGTCTGGAAATAGTCAATATGACACCAATCCTCAGAGTCATTGAGGCAGTTGAGGCTGCCACACAGTTCAAAAAATTTTGCAGCTCCGAAATAAGCAGTTGCGAAATCACTCCCTCCTCCGCACAGGTCAAATCCCAGATAATCCTTCCAAGAGTTCGCCATCTGCTCTGTTTTGTCATCTATAAGAGAAAGGATCTCTGCAGAGCATACAGCCTCAACATACTTTACGACTTCCTCCTTTAGTTCATCGATCTCTTCTCCCGTAATATTCCCGAACAACAGTCCGGCATATGCGCCGAAAAAGGTCGTGGTAAGCAGCGCAGTGAAGTAATTCCTGGTCTGCATCGAAATCGTAAACGGTTCGTTCGATTTCGGCTGTTCTATCTTCAGAACGAACTCCGCTTCCTTCGCCATTCTCGAATCGGGATTTCCTGTAATTGCAAGGGAGGTACATCCTTTTTTCCGTGCCCTTGCCATCGCCTCCGTGACGCGGGAACCTCCCCCGCTCACACTGATAACAAGAACAAGGGTCTTCTCAGGTCTCTCAGTCGGAAAAACAAAATGTCTTGCTACATCGATGCAGCGCAACGCGTAATAATCCTTATTTCGGAACATTCTGCTGTTGAACTCACGCGTCGCCAAAGAAGCTGCATACGAATCACCATTCCCAGTGATAATCACCCTTTCGATATCCCTTAGTCTCTCCTCAGGAATCGCGTTTTTGATTCTGCCATCAGTCAGAATATCCACGATTTCCCTGGAATAACCAGGATAACTGAGGAATCCTTTTTTTACGTAATTATCCCTTACTTCCATTTTCTATCTCCTTTTCCATTCAATTGCAGGTATTTCTTTGTAAATTTTACGCAGTTTTTCGTACAATTCATTCGCTAATCGATCCGCTTCAGCCTCATCCTCTTCTGTATAAAGAGGCCAGGGACCTGCCTGAGACGCGTTGAACCCCGCAGAAATGCCTGCCATTACACCTGTCATCAAAGGATTTCCATCTGTCTCACACCATGCAGCCATAGCGGCACCCGTGGAACAGTTTCCGCACCCCGTAGGATCAGCTGAAGGAAGAATATGAACAACCGGAACAAAGTATGCAGTATTCCCAATGACAACATATGCGCCACGATCTCCGCAGCGGAAATAGCACATCTCACAATCAAACTCCAGAAGCTTTTCTATGATCTGCTCATCTGTGGCATTAGGCATGTTAAATATCCCAACTGCTTCATTTTTATTTAGAGACCACAGACCAGCAATCTTAACAGCATCCTTCAGTTTATCTACGTTGAAGTATGGGTAAGGGAGATAATCCATCCCATACACAACTTCGTACATGAAACGAACACCAAATTTCTCTCTGATTCTGTCTATTTTCCGAAAATAAACGCGATCCGGAATAAACACGTGAAAATAGATAGCCTTTGTATCCGAATCGATCTGAGCTTCGATCTGCTCGAAACTCAGTTCCATCATTCCCTGAAGATACTCGTTGTAGATCAGACCACTCTCAGAGGGAATCATTTTATATGCACCTGATTCCGTGTGTTGCATGCCCACATGTGCAGTGAATTCCTGCTCATAGTTTATTCCGTCTAAACGCAGACCATTCTGCAGCAGCCATGGCTTATACGCGTCATCAAAGTCATACCCGCAGTTCGTGACCATTTTCACGTCCCGCGTCCATACACGAATGCCTGAAGTGGCATATAAAGCCTGCCCGCCCATATGCTCCCCCATGGATGATCCATCGATCTCTCTCATACTGTCATAAAGGACATTACCGCACGCAAGATACTTAGCCATTTTAGATTCCTCCCCCCAAAAAACAAGCCTCACGCTTCCTGAATCTGTCTTTTTTCCGATATGTTCATCGCAACTATGCCGAGCACCAATGCAATGATGTATAAAACCGGTCCAAGGATGAATGCTCCTCGATATGTATGGCCAAAGTCATAAAACCATCCGATCGTAAATGCGAAGCCGCCTCCTATAAGGCTGTTAGCAACCATCATCATGGACCACACGTCAGAATAGTGCTTCTCACCGATCACGCTCTTGGCTAAGAGCGGCGCCTGGACTGTATACATGCTTCCGCCAACCCCTACCAGAAATGCTCCGGGCAGTAGCAGATTGGGAGTATGAAAACCAAGGAGTATCGTTCCGTAACCAATAACGTTAAACAGTGCGCCCCAGCCCATTCCGGCCTTTACGCCGAATCGGTCATTGATGTGTCCTGTCGCAACACTAGCCACTATGCATCCGAGGTTATAGAACATTGATGCCGTAGCACCGAATTGAATAGTTTGACCTAATTCCATCGTTGCACAGTTTGCAATATATCCAGGGATGCTGCAGGAATAGCTGTAGCAAAGACACACGATCCAGGACAACCAGAAAGGAAGGAACTTCAAAGACTCTTTGCGGGTCAATC
>JAFUBI010000137.1 GCA_017460285.1 Oscillospiraceae bacterium
AGTTTACCCTTTTTGAGACCCCGAGTTTTTAACAAACATTTAAAAGAGGCTGTGAACCAACTTTCTCATTTTAGTGAGATAGTTTTGTCACAGCCCCTGATATAACTACAGGTAGTTCTCTTGTTTCGCTATTTCATATATTTTTTCAAAATCGGTGAAGGTAGGGACTTTGTTTGCGGGATTTCTAAGCAACGCAGCAGGATGAAACGTTGCCATGATCTTACGACCTTGATAAGAATAGATCTCTCCATGCTGCCTCGTGACCTGAAAGTTTGGATCAATCAATCTTTTCGCAGCGATCCTTCCCAAACAAACGATCAGTTTAGGGTTAATTAAATCTATTTGTTCATGCAAAAAATGAATACAGCAATCTTCTTCATCAGGTCTAGGGTCTCGATTATTCGGAGGGCGACATTTGATTATATTCGCAATATAAACATCTTCACGTGATAAACCTACAGCCGTGAGATAATCATCCAGCAAATGGCCTGCTGCACCTACAAAGGGAATTCCCGTCTCATCTTCATTGCGCCCAGGAGCTTCGCCAACAAACATAATTGAAGCGTTCGGGTTTCCTGTTCCAAACACCGTATTGGTTCTAGTCTTGCACAGATCGCAGGCTATACAACCCTTAACTCTGTTATCAATGTCCTGTAGTGTCATGTTCTGTACCTCAATGGGATTATATCATCTGTCTTTAGGCTTGCACAAGGCAAAGGGAAATAGTAAAATTTTTATGTCTGAAATGAATTGAAGGGGATAATAAATATGTCAGTTTTAGTTGAAATCTCAGCACGTCATGTTCATGTTACAGAAGAGACTTTGCATGTTCTCTTTGGCGAGGATCATGAGTTAACAGTAAAGAAAGAATTATCTCAACCTGGTCAGTTTGCCTCTAATGAGAGAGTTGATGTTGTTGGACCGAAACGCACTTTAGCAAATGTTTCTATTCTTGGACCGTGCCGTAAAGCCGATCAGGTAGAGATTTCTGCTACAGATGCCCGTTCCATTGGAGTTGCTGCACCGATACGTGAAAGCGGTGATCTCGAAGGAACACCTGGATGCAAACTTGTTGGACCTTGTGGAGAAGTTGAGTTAGAGAATGGTGTTATAGTTGCAAAAAGGCATATTCATCTTGATCCAGCTACTGCAGCAGAAGTCGGGGTTTGTGACAAGCAGATCGTCTGTGCGAAGATCGATACTCCAGATAGATCCCTGGTATTCGGCGATGTTGTGATACGCGTTTCGGAGAATTTCCGTCCTGCGATGCATTTGGACACGGACGAAGGCAATGCTGCCGGAATAGTTGGTTCAGCCACTTGTGAGATCATAAAATAAATCATTTGCGCACTGGGAAGATGTTCTGATAGAACATCTTCCAGTCGGTTCATGTGACAGCGGTGCGCTTGATTTGAAATATGAGATTCGATATAATTCATACGTTGAAATGAAATCGGCGGTGAATAGGCGGGCAGAGCCTGCGCGATGGAACCTTTCGAACCAGGTCAGGGTGGGAACACAGCAGCCTTAAGATAGTGACCATGCGACGTAGTCAACTTTGCTCGTCTCTTGACCGCCGATTAGTAAACTTGTGGAATATGAAGTTAGCTTTATATAGAAAATATAGACCGAAACGCTTCGAAGAAGTGGTAGGACAGGAAAGTGTGGCTTTTGCTTTGCGTAATCAATTGCGTGAGGGCAAACTAGGTCACGCCTATCTATTTACTGGCGTGAGAGGCACGGGAAAAACTTCACTAGCTAAAATTTTGGCTAAAGCAGCGAACTGTGTTAATCTCACGGATGGGGAGCCCTGTTGCAACTGCGATATCTGTCGGGGAATTGATAATGGGTCCATTTTGGATGTAACGGAAATCGATGCAGCTTCGAACAATAGGGTCGATGATGTGAGGGATATCCTAGAAGAAGTCTCCTATATGCCGGCGATGTGCCGCATGAGAGTCTATATTATCGATGAGGTCCATATGCTTTCTACAGCTGCTTTTAATGCACTGTTAAAAACGTTGGAAGAACCCCCTCAGCATGTCTTGTTTATTTTGGCTACGACTGAGATCCAAAAAGTTCCTGCTACGATCCTTTCCAGATGTCAAAGGTTCGACCTAAAACGGATCCCAGAGGACAAGATCTCTCAGAGATTACAATATGTGGCGCAGCAGGAGTCAATCGAGTTGACGGATGGAGCCGCTACCTTAATTTCTCGGTTGGCAGATGGTGCCTTGCGAGATGCTTTGTCATTGCTTGATACGTCAGCTTCTTTAGGTGGGACCGTAGATGAAGAAACGGTTCAACGTCTTACTGGTGTGACGGATAAAAGTTATCTATTTCGTCTTGGTGATGCTATTAGAGACGGCAATATCTCTTTATGCATGCAACTATTGCAAGAACTTTACGAAAACGGAATAGATTCCACGCGCTTGCTAAACGAATTGGTCAGGCACTATCGAAATCTGCTTATGGTCCGTGTAGGTAGGGTGGTGCTTAGAGACTGTTCAAACGAGATGCAGAAACGCTATGAGTTGGAATCGGGACAATACCCTGAGAAGGAATTATTAAATAATTTGAAGATCCTTTCCGAATCAGTGGATAAAATGTCCAGATCTTTGGATAGAGAAATCACTCTTGAGCTTTCTGTTTTAAAACTAGCAGAAGCAAGTGGCAGGCTTTTAAGCAACTCTCAAACTACTGAAGGCGTCAAAAAAACTTTACCGAAACAGGTGGAAACGATTTCAAGAGACACGCAAGAACCAAGAGAGACATTAGCAATAGATAAAAACGTCGATGAACAAGAGAACTCATTGGCAGAACCATTAGATGATATCGTAGAAAATGATTTCTATGACGGATGGGACAAGATCATTGAACTTGTGAAGCAGAAACAAAAAACGCTTGGTTCGTTGCTTTCAAAATCTAGAGCACATTTTGATGGTTCGCATGTACTGATCGAAGCCGGCGAGTTAGCCATGAAGTTTATTCGGGAAAACAAGGAATCGAATCAGATCTTAAAAGATGCCATCTATGAAATCACAGGGGAAAGATACCCAATCGGACCTTGGAAGAAA
>JAFUBI010000138.1 GCA_017460285.1 Oscillospiraceae bacterium
CCAAGAAAACTGCTCCAAGTTGTGGGGCATACCCCTGTTTCCCATGTCGTTCAGAAAAACAATCTTATATCCTGTGATGTCTTTTCCACCTATAGGAACGGACTTCCGATAGGAACTCAGGAGTTTCTGATATTAGACACAAAGACATGGGATTTCTTTTGTGCGAAATATCGAGAATTGCCAATAAGCAATCATGTTAAGAAAGAATCGAAAGTGAGGTGATGTATATGCAAACAGATCCTTTTACACTATCCGAACAGGAATGGGAATATAGCGTTGCAGTTTGTCTGCTAACTATTCTTTCAGCAGAAAACAGCAATTTGCAGGAGAAGGCAAACAAGTTAATGTCGTTGTTTGAAAAGATGAGAAATGGTCCAGAGGGACTTCAGCCGTCATTGACCGGGGAAGAAAAGAATTCGCTCTCTGCCTGTATCACCTATTCAGAACTGATCAGAAGAAAGAAATGCGATGTCATCGAGCAGCGATACAATATCAAGCCAAGATTGTCTGAAGAGGTTACGCTCAAAGTAAATGAACTAAATGGAATCGTTGAACACTTAAATGTTGGTGCGTTTCAGAAGAGACTCCGATTGCGTAACAAGATCCAATCCGGAAAACTGTATATCTCTGATCTCCACTTTTTCCACAACAATATTATTCAGATGGATGGAAGAAAGTTCTTAGATTATCTTGAGATGAACGAATATATGATCAGGCAGTGGAATCGAAACGTAACCAGAAAAGACGAGGTGTTTATCTTAGGTGATTTCTCCATTGCACGAGGAAGAGCTACCAATGAAGTCCTCAGCAAACTGAATGGCAAAAAATATCTTATTAGGGGAAATCATGACAAGTTTTTAGAGGACAAAGAGTTTGATCGTTCTCTTTTAGAGTGGGTCCTTCCATATGCGGAGATTCAAGACAACAGAAGGAAAGTGATCTTGTCCCATTATCCAGTTTTCTGCTACAACGGTCAGTATCGAAGAACAAAGAATGATGATCCAATAGCCTATATGCTTTATGGGCATGTCCACAATACCCAAGACGAAAGGTTAGTGAATGAGTTTATTAATATCACGAAAGAAACCAAAGTGACTTCAAGGTGGCATGAGGAGAGATCCATTCCGTGCAACATGATCAACTGTTTCTCAGTCTTTTCAAATTATATACCTCTGTCACTGGATGATTGGATCCAACTAGATTCGAAGAGAAGGATTGAAATGACCGCAGGTACAAAAAAGTAGCGTTAGTTTTTTGATAGCTCGGAATCACAGAAGATGTTCAATGTTGTTATCAGAGTACGGTTACAGTCCTTGTAGATCATTCTAGTCTTTAGGATCGTGAGCTTTTCCTTTGTAATGCTAACATCAGTTATGCTACGAGCGATTAATTTGGCGGTAGAAAACCGAAGAATGGAACAAAATGTATCGATCTCCTATTTGCTTCGCCATTTTTGGGCTTTGATTTTCTCAGCAAAAAGGTTCATCTGTTGTAATTCAACAAGATTAAATGACATTAATTTATCCGCTATCCGAACTAAGAGGATGGCGGATTTTTAAAAGCATAAAAGGGTAAAAAAGAAAAATGAATCAAGGTGCTCAACTGAATGTGCAGTTCCTGGTAGTTTTTAAAAAAACTGTTGCATGTCCAAGATACACTTGCTATGATTCAGTTACACTTTAGTTGGACAGCAGTCCAAGATAGCCCTGATAAGGCGGAGGAACACATGAGGTATAAGGACGAAGATCTTGTTCTGCGGATCACGGATTATATCACGAACTGCACACTGGAGGAGGGAAGACAGCCCACCGTGCGGGAGATCGGCAGCAGGTTTGGGGTCTCAAAGAGTACAGCACAGAACTATGTCACTCTGATACGCAAGAAGAAGCTGTGCCAGAGGCTGGAGAAGTACAATGGTGAGTTTGAACAGGTAGCAAGGCTGGAGAACAAG
This sequence comes from Oscillospiraceae bacterium, assembly GCA_017460285.1. Lineage (GTDB taxonomy): Bacteria > Bacillota > Clostridia > Oscillospirales > Ruminococcaceae > RUG11783. The sequence goes on from JAFUBI010000138.1 coordinate 1,952, forward strand.
ATCTCCTGCGGATCCCCTTGCTTCGAAGAACAGAACATCATGGAGTATTTCAGACTTCCCACTGCTGTGTTTGGGAAAGGACAAAAGTATATCCTCACTGCAACGGGAGATTCCATGATCGGAGAGGGGATCACAGAGGGAGATACGCTTGTCGTGAGAAAGCAGGTCACAGCGGAGGATGGAGATATCGTGGTAGCTCTCCTCAATGGGGAGAACACCCTGAAGAGGCTGAGACACCATGAGGACGGTACGCCTTTCCTCCACCCGGAGAATCCAGAACATAAAGATATTGAGATCGGACCGTGGGATACGTTCTATATCCAAGGAGTCCTGACCCACATCATAAAAGAAGTAAAGGAGGCTGAACAGTGAGCAAGAAAAAAGGATACGCGAAGAGCAAAGTATATTACTGCCAGGAGTGTGGAGCACCTATGATCCTTCCTGCTTGCAAAGGTGAGTTTCTCATGAGGTGTTTCGATTGCGGACAGTACTACATATTCGATGTGACCGATGAGAACGGGATCAACGGAGGATTTACCGCAGAAGCATATGTGCCGCAACCTCCCAAGCATATCGACTACGGTGGAGGAAAAGCCGTATGAGCAAACAAGAATTCGTGATCTCTCCTGAACTCCAGGAAAGGCTGGATCGCCTAGATGTGAAGTTCAACAAGGAAGAGAAATGGTATGTGTACTGCCCGGTGTGTGAGATCCGGCTCATGGATGAGACAGATCCTACTGGAGGGATAATCAAGATCTATTGCAAAAAATGCAAGAAAACGGTACCGGTGGACCTGAAGATCTATCGGAGAAAAGAAAAAAGCCGCCACCTCGGCAGACAGAGGAAAGCGGGATAACAGAATACAAATACGAGCATGCGGAGCAGGATCCGGAAGGACTGAAAAACTACCAGGCGCCGTGAGAGGAGAGAAGGCAAGACCTTCTACATCTTTCACGGCGTCTTTCGTTTGCCCGGCATGTTCGGGAAAGGAGGAGAAAAATGAGTGAAAAGAAGATCTATTTGGTAAAGAAAGATCCGGAATTGCCGGAGAGCGAAGAGAACTGGATCCGGATGAACAGCAGGCAGTTCAACGCATTTCTTCGAACACCAGAAGGAAGAGCAAGATATCAGGATTTTGGTATATTGGACAGCTGGAGCGACGAGGAGCCCACGGTGATCATCGAGTGCGGAGCCAAAACTGCTTTAGAATGGAGCCAAGAAGCGGAACGGCACAAATATCTGGAGAGAGGAAGGGGTTCTGCAGAGAGAAAAGAGAGACAATGCGCTAAAAGGATCGCTGTGGCGGAAGAGACGGAAGAGACGCTGGAGGAGACTGTCCCGGATCTGGAACAGGATACCGAAGAAGAGGCGATACTTCGTGCCGAGGTATCCCGTGTGAAAAAGGCGATGCACAGGTTAAAGCGCGAGGAGAAAGAGATCCTATATGCCTTCTACCTGGGAGATGACATCGTCTATGAGCAGGATTACGCCAGAAAGACAGGTATCCCGAAGGAACGCATCCGCAGGCTCAGACGGGATGCTCTCAGACACATTCAAGAGATCTTGGAAGAAAAACAAAATGCTTCGAGCCTACATATAGACCCAAAGCATTTTCTTGATCGTAATATATAGAATGTAGGATCGAGTTTTCAATCGTTGCTTTTAGCAATTCGCAATCTTCTGAACTGGAGGAGCATCTCATTCGTCATCTCGGGACTATCTTCGTCGAAATTCGGAGTGAGTTTAGTAGCTGCCTCAAGTTCGACCTGTTCCTCGGGAGTTAATTCTTTGTCGATGTCAGTACACGTTAATTTTACAATACTCATATTTTTCCTGTGGCTAATGCAACCAGAGTGATATTTGAAAAAAAGAAAGGAACGAATAAAAATAGGCTTGCTACTATTATATTATAATCACGTGTGGATGAGAACGTTTAACAAATTTTGGACAATCGGAACTATCTTGAAAAAATTAATTCTGTGAAAACACTTTGCCCTCTTTCTTCGTCTTAAAAGCAAAGAAGGAATGGAAGGAGAGACGGGCATGACAAGTTTATACAACGCATATAGGATGGAGTTGCTCCGGTATTGCAACATGAACTGCGAAGAATGGAGATATCAGAAAGAACTGAGAAATATACTTAAAAATATGAGGATCCTTCTGGGAGAGCAGTGAAAGTCCAGAGCGAAAAATGTGAAATAATGGAAAAGGTCAGTTAGAAATTGAAATAAGGGAAAAACACTTTGCAGGCGAAAAGCGTCTTAAAGGTGGAAAAGGAAAGAAAGGAGGGTGCGATGGTAACAAAACTGTATTCCGTATACAGGGCAGAACTGCTGAATTACTGCTGCCTCATGTGCGGGAATATGGAAGAAGCGGAAGATCTTCTTCAGGAGACTTTCGTGAAAGCACTTTCCAATCTGGATGTTCTGGAGGACCTTGAAGAGAAGCAGCAGAAAGCATGGCTATATAAAGTGGCGCGAAATCTCTTCTACGATGCTTGCCGGAGAAAAGCAGTGGAGCGAAAGCACTCAGAGGAATTGGAGGAAGAGACAGACGGTGGCTTTTCAGAAGCGGAGACCGCTATGATCCTGGCAGCACTGCCTCCGGACCTCTCGCAGATCTTCATCAAGCGATATTTCGGAGGATACAATTCCAGAGAATTGGCGGAAGAATATGGGCTTTCTCCCTCTGGGATACGTGCCATCCTGAGCAGAGCAAGAAAGATCCTAAAAGAAAAATTGAAAGACAAAGAGGAGGAATACAAAAGTGAGAAATAAGACCATCAATTCCGCAATGTGCGACGCGAGAAACGTGACGGAAGAAAGCCTTGCGGGTTTCGATAGCATCACCATAAATTCCGGGATCCTGATCACGGGAGAGCGCTCCAAAGCGCTGTTGAACCGGTATCCGGTCACGATGAATGTTGGTACAGTCCTGGAAGTGCCAGATGGACAGGATATTCGCGTAGAGCAGATCAATGGAAAGGGTGAGATCGGACCAAATGCGGACGGCACGGGCGTATTTCTTATGGTGAATGGACGTCTTACGATAGCGAACGACAGTCTGGACGCGGCCCAAAGTTACTATCGGATCATGGTCAACGGAAAGATCGTTATGCCCAGAAGCTATCAGGGACAAGTCACGAATATCGAAGTGAATGGAAGCATACAGTATTATCCGGATGGCGCTACCATCCTGAAATCGGATTCCGAGATCGACGATCTGTTCCTCGTGCGGGCTACGAATCCTCTCTATTTTTGCCCTGGCAACCTGTATTTCCTGGATGATGGGATCGACATCGGACTTCTTCAGAGCAAAGGACTTCGCTTTGGAGCAAGGAGGATCGTGGTCGCCAAAAGCCTCTTAGGGCAGGTTGCGTCTTTGGTGGATGAGGAGTCCGAGATCATTCGTGTCCCGGACGGCACTCGTCTCGTGGGAGAGGATGTGGACTTGAAGCCGAAGACGATTCGCAGATATGGTACAAAGCTTTTCGTGAGAGGAGATGTGACCATGCAGGATGAGGAAGCGCTCCGTGCCTTAGAGTACCTATATGTGGACGGGACTTTGCGTGTCGATAAAAATCTGGAAGAGCTTTTCGATGAGGTCGAGTGCTATTACGAGGACCTCAAATTCTTCGATCCGAGTATTAACCGTATCGAGGACCGTACAGTGGTAAAGATCGGGTCTTCGATGCTCAAGAATCATCCCGCCGGTCTCATCGTGGAGGACTGCGCAAAGGTAGTTCTGGCAGAAGACATCAGCCCCGAGGATATTCTGGAGAAACTGCATATCCAGGACTGCGCATTGGTCGTATGTTCGGAGGAGCAGGAGGATTCTGTCAATCTGGTGGCGAGAGATGTGGCTATGGTTCATGTATCGGGTAGGGAGGAGCCCAGAAGTGCAGCGAGCGATATCCTCAAGGGAATGCTGGGAATGGACAGATCAGAAAGAATGAACACGCAGGTGATCAATGTTTCGGAATATAAGATGTGACCGTTTTCGGGAAGAGATGTTCTGGATTCTTTGGGATACAGGCAGACCCTTATTTGAACCCCGAAATCGATCGATCGATCGTATTTTCCTTTCCTCCAGCTATTTGCAACAAAAATGACGGAATACATCATTCTTAATTAAGTTACCTCCAACCTGGACGCAAAAACAAAGGAAATAGAAAAAAATAGCGGGGCGCTTCAAAGATCCCCGCTTTTCACATTTGTTGTAGAATCGTAATTAGATGCATTTACGAACGAGAGTATCGTCATTTATAGCTTCATCCAAAAGGCGACTCAAAAAGGATGTATATCCCTTTCCATAAGCCTTGGCCTTTTTGAGGGTTGAAGGAGAGAGACGTAAAGATAGTGTTTGCTTATTTCTTTCTGATTGTCTTAACTTTTTAAATTGAAGAAGCATATCTTCTGTCATTTCAGGACTATCGGCATCGAATACAGGAGGGAGTTTAGCAGCTTCTTCTATCTCAGATAATTCTTCAGGAGTCAATTCTTTTTCTAAATCTTTAATACTCAGTCTTACCATATTCATATCTCTCTTTCTCATGTTTTGTGGCTAACCTTGCGGAGATGATTCGAATTGCTTTGGTATCCTTAAAAACGCAGACAACAAAAAGCACTCTTCCAACTTTTCCTAATACATTGTATCGATGTTCTTGTAGGTGCTCCTCGTCAACCCGAATCAGGGCATTGGAATCCAAAAACACTTTTGCAGCAGTCTTAAAATGTATTCCGTGTTTTCGAAAGTTTAGTTTTTCCTTTTCACCATTCCATTCAAAATCGATGTCGCTAAAATCAACATCTAGATGCTCATACATTATACTATCCCCTAATATGTTATATTATTGTATTGCAAAATGCAATACAATACGAAATGCGTTTATGTCTTTTGCTTTGTTGAATTTTTACCCAATAGCATTATACAAAAAGTGCAGTCCCGTTGTCCGGACAGTACTCTTAAGCATCTTTATTTAGTTCAAAAAGAGTCTGAAGTGGTCTTATTCCTTATTCCACAGATTCAGCTTGAAAAGGTGAATGAAAAATTGTGCAGCTTTCCAACCTGTGCATTCTTGAACCTCCCACATGCTGCAGTTACAATGATATTAGTGGAGATTGACGATTTTGGAGGAATATTGCCATGACGAAGAACAGATTATTGCTGACGCTTCAGTATCTGTGGAACGAAACAGACGCGGATCACAAGGTGTCTGGTGTGGGGCTCATGAAATATCTGGCTTCGCGGGGACTCAAGCCTCCAACGAGGAATACGATATATAAGGACATCGCGGAACTTCAGGAATTCGGTGTTAGGATCGAGAAGTACAAGGGAACTCAGAACTGGTACTGGATCGATGAGCGAGTGTTCTCCGGAGCGGAACTTCAGCTGCTGGTGGACGCAGTCCAGGCAGCTACGTTCATTTCCAGGAAAAAGAGTACACAGCTCATCGAGAAACTGGCGGTCTTTGCCGGGCGGGACGAGGACGAGGTCCTGAACCGCAAACTGCATACAGCGATCCGACCCAAGTCTTCCAATGACGACTTGCTCTACATCGTGAACGAGATCCAGTACGCCATCAACAAGAAAAGGAAGATCACCTTCTTGTACGCGGATTACAACGAGAGAAAAAAGAAGGTGTACCGTCACGACAGCCAGATCTACGTGGTGTCACCCTACTCCATGCTCTGGAACGACGACAATTACTACATGATCGGATGGTCCGACTCCCACGACAAGGTCGTCTGCTTCCGAGTGAACCGGATCGAGAAGGTGAGCGTGATCGGGGACAGAGCGGTTCGGAAGCCCAAAGGCTACAGAGAACAGGACTACTACAGTCAGATCTTCTCTATGTACGATGGTCTGGAATGCGAAGTAAAACTTCTGTGCACGAACGATATGATGAACATCATCGTGGACCGTTTCGGACTTTCCGTGAAGACTGATATCATGGACAGTGAACATTTCCGGGTCACCGCAACGGTGAGACTCAGCACCACTTTTTACGGATGGATCTGTTCTCTGGGAGGAAAAGTGAAGTTGCTGTCGCCGCAGGAAGCGGTGGACGGGCTCCACGAACTCATCGCAAAGATCGACTGACGTTTTATATTTTGTTAGGAGGAAGAGGATGGGAAAGATGTTTTGGATCTTGCTGTGCGTGATCTTGGTATCGCTGCTCTTTACCGCCTGCGCGGGAAGAAAAGAGGTCACCCTCATCAACGATGTGGAAGAGGCGGACTTATGGATCCTTCCCCAGACAGAGGACAATCTGTCAGATGCACCAAACACCAAGGCTATGTTCCACCTGAATGCAGGTGAAAAAGCGACGGTGACATTGGACGAACTTGGCGGACCCGGAACCTATATCTTTACTGCCATCGGGAGCGACAGGCAGGCGTTCTACTGGTTCCAGGATATGGACCTGGAAGCGGGATATACCCTGCACTTCAAGATCGATGGGGAGGACGGCAGGTTTTCGGATGCTGTCCTGGAAGTGCGCAATAGATGGGGCAAATTGCTCTCTTCCGAGAGGGTGTTCATAGGTGTGCTATAAGGAAAACGGAAGATGCCGGTTCCACCTCACTAAAAGAAATGGGGAAACTTGGAGGAGTTCTGTCCCGTGAACGCCGTTAAGGAGTGGTGATCACTTTCCACAACGGAGCATTTCCGTATTATTCCGTCCGTGGATGGAGAGGGTATTTCGTATAGGTTGTGCCCGTCGGGTGGGCGTTTAGAGAGAATATCAGGCAGGTATACTGCTTTTGTAATAAGAGAGGAAAAGGGATATGGATCTTTCAGGATTTGTTTGGACAAGGGAACCGAAGGCTTTCCAAGTAGAGGGAGACCGGGTACTTGTCACCACAGCTCCTCACACGGATCTGTGGCAGCGCACCTATTATCACTTCCGCAACGACAACGCACCGGTATATCAGATGGAGACGGAGGAGAAGTTCTTCAGCTTCGTCG
>JAFUBI010000139.1 GCA_017460285.1 Oscillospiraceae bacterium
AATGGAACTAAACAAGGCAAATAATAGAATAGATTAACAGTTAAGACAACTTAAGGTGATTCTTGATGGATAAGAATTGGTCAACAATAGGTTTTGCGCCAGGTGTTATAGATTACATAGACACATATAAAAAAGAGGATATGCTTCAAGTGCATTTCCCTATGAATTATGTGTTGGACATGGGGTGGTATGACGGCATTTACCGCTTATACATTATCAAGGATAATAATTGGGAATCTCCAATTTATTTGTATTCAACAGAAAAGGAAAGTGAATTGTTCAGTGCACTGAATGATTGCAAAGAAAGAATATTAAAGTTGATTCAACCATAGTATGATTGGTCAACTATATAAACAGTAATAACGTCTGAGTTGGGGATATAGCAATGACGAAGAGAATTTGTGATAAATGTGGCTACGCTTATGAAGCGAAATGTACTGCGCCCAACATTATCTATTTGTGTCCTATATGCTTAAATTATGTGGGCTGCGAATGCGAATATGGCTTTGGCCCTATAGTGCCATGCAGTATCCTTCTTGGCGGAAAGCAGATAGCAGAAATTGTATATAACGATTCAAATGGTTACCGCCTGATATCATCTGAACTGGGTATCGATAAGGATCTGATTAAGGGCTATGAACAATTAGGTGCTTATGATGAGACTGTCGAAATAATCGCAAAACAGATAAAAGCACAGGGTTTCAAGGTAAAGGATGAGCATGTGGATCTTAATATAGAAACCGGTAAGCCTTTTATATAGACGAGGTGAGTGACTATGAATTTTGAAAGTTTTAAAAGCAAAGTAGTGAACGTAGACACTAAAGAGAAAGAAAATGTGCGAGAAAAATATATTGAGAAAATCATAAACACTAATAGTGATGTATATCAAGAACAAATTAAAACAATGCGAAAGTTTAAAGATGGATACTGTTATCAGGGGTATTTATGGGATTGTCTTATAAATCCAACAGTTGTAGACGAAACCTATTTTGTTCAATCATGTTTTACAGATAAGCAGGTATATGTGTTTTGGGACATACATTCATGCGAGAGAATACTGATTAAGGACTATTGGAGATTTGAAAAAGACGCTGTGCTTCAAATGAGTATGAATTTATTGTTGGAAAATGAAATGTATTTACCTGAAGATATATATATTGTTGATAAAGATTTCTCGTGGACAATGGTAAAAACACATGAAGATATTGATGGTAAGAGATATTGTTTAGTATGCGGTAACCCTTAGATAGAATAATTATCAGTTATAGACACTAACCCTTTTGTGCGTAACAAATTAAAAGAGGTGAAAACAAATATGGTCTTAGACTTTATTGAATGGGAAAAACGCAATCCTGTTGAGAAAAGAAGGAATGGCTTGGTCAATTATATAGAAGATCCTGTTCCGTCAGAATACTTATTTGCCGTTTCGGAAAGAACAAAGAAAGCGATTCTTGAACTGTGATATCGCAAAATTACCGACAAATCGTAGTGTATAATTGAATCTGACAGAGCGTCCGCTTTGTAAGATATATTTTAATATAAGTTCCTTAAATTGTTGTATATGTGATGGAGAAGTAATATGGGTGCTTGGGGAGTAGGTCTTTTTCAGAATGATGTTGCACTTGAAGTTAAGGATACGTATGTGAAAAAACTTCAGGTAGGCAAATCAAATGAAGAAGCATTCAACGAGACAGTCAACGAACTTAATGATATGACCAATGATGCAGATGACAAAATTGACTTTTGGTTTGCGCTTGCATCATTGATGTTTGATTATGGTCGTTTAACACCTGATGTAAAAAACACTGCTTTGGAAATTATTAACAGTAATAGTGATGATAGATGGGATGCTAAGGATACAAAGAAACGCAACCAGGCTGTTGAATCATTAAAAGAGAAGTTGTTATCTCAGCAACCGGAAGAAGTCAAAGTAAAAATAGTTAAGAAGCGCACCCCCAAGATCAAACCAGATGAAATATATTATTTCGTTTTGGATGATGAGAACCTCCGTAACGAGAATTTCTATAACTGCTATGTATATGTTTTAGTTGATAGCTGGACCCAATACGACAACAGGATCAAGGACCTGGGTGATGAACATGCCCTTATTTATCTAAAGATTTCAGATCACGCAGTTTCTGATATTAAAGAATTAGATAGTATTCCTTTCTTTAACTATGCTTTGAATGTAGACAATGAGAACAGGAAAATTGAAGACAAAAGAATTCTAATCGATAATCAGGGTTTTTCTGACATGAAGAAAAGACTGACTTATTTTGGAACATACAGTTTTCAGCGCGAACCATATGAAAAGATATTCCGTTGGGATGAATGGCAAAGCGTATATGAAAATTATAAGGGAGAAAACGAGTGGAATGGCAAGTCTACGCTCTGGTCCTGTCTGATTGATCAGCACATAGTTCCGGCATTGCGCAAGTATGGAATGAAATGACTTCATAGAAAGATTAATCAACAGTAAAGCGAATGCCTATAGGATTAGCAAGACATTGTTATGAACAAAGAATATTTATATGATCTGATATCCAGAATGACCATACAAGAACATGTTACAAGCAGTGAAGAAAGCATAAGCTGGCATGCTTATCGTGAAGCTGAACAGATCTCTGATGAAACTGTATATCCGATTTTAATGAAGATCGTTGAAGAGAATCCTAAGAGCAATAAAGTCCGGAGAGCATCATATACTATCATCGGTTATTGTTTGCGGAATGCTTTCTATAAAGAGGCATGTGTTTATCTTATTCAGAGATTAGGAGTGGAATCAAATAAGTATGTTGTAGAAAGCATATTGGACGGTTTAGCTCGTATTTGCATTCCTGATGACGTTGATATGAGTTTAGTAATCAAGTGTTCTCAAAATGAAAAGTGGCAAATCCGGCATAGTGCTATCAATGCTCTTGGCTCATCTGCAACACAAACAAACAGAGATGCATTATTGTTTTTTGTTAATCAGGAAGATGAGAAAAAATACGCGTATGAAATAACCTATGCTAATGTTTCTTTAGGGAAAATAGGTTTGAAGGATGATATTCCATTTTTGGAAAAGCATATTAAAAGCAAGAAAAGGGACATTCGCGATAGTGCAGTTTTCGCGATAGAGAGAATAAAAGAACGTGATGTTTAAGAAAAGCAATCAGCAGTATAAAGAGCGACATATATGATAGTAAGTTGTGGACATGACATTTATCAATGCGATGATGCAGATGCTTTTGAGAGCATAATGAAAAAACTTCTGGCTGAAAAATCAGCTGAAGTATGGATATCTCAAAACGGTGAACAGGACGAGTATCCCTGCATGGCTTTGTTGGTTAATGAAAACAATGCGGTGCTGCATCATTTTGGTGACGATGGGAGTTGTTATGTTTCTTGTAACGGAAGTGATCAGGAAGGGTTCGTATATTTTTGCGATGGTCAGTATGAGATCTGTTTATATCAGGTTATAAGTAAGGAAGTAGCAATGACTGCGCTTATGGACTATTATTTAAATAGTGTCAGGTCAAACAGTATTCAATGGGATCAGCTGTATTAGCAAGGCTTAACTATGAGAGAATTGATTCTTATTTCGCCTAGATGCAATGAGGAAAAGAATATAATTGACCAGTGGAAACAAAAATCTATTATTTGCGATGTTGTTTCTGATGGAAGGATAACACTGGAAACAAAACAGGGACTAATCTTCATCGATTTTGGGGATAGTGAAAGTATGTATCCATTTTATGATGAAGAGGGAAATGACTTTGATATCCGCAATTATTTTCTGTATTGTATCTCATTCAGTGATTTGGCTTTTGTGAAGGATTTCCTAAATCAAACGAAGTTTGATAAAGGCTGTAAACTCGATAATGATCATGGGATGATTATCGATTACAAAGACTTGAAATATACAAAAGGGTTCTTCGATTGCTATTCATGGGGGCTGGATTCAAATGATGTCGAAAAAGCACATCGATATTGTACTGCAAATGAAGTCTTATTGTCAGAAAGCACGGTGTGTGGTTGTTTTTATTGTCTGAAAGTATTTGCTCCAAGTGAAATAGAGAATTGGATAAATGATAGAGATGGTAAGACGGCAATCTGTCCATATTGTTCAATTGATTCGGTTCTTCCCGGAAACCGCGTTAATCTGTCTAAGAATTTTCTTAATCAAATGCATAAAGCATGGTTCTAGACTGGAAGATCCTGAATAACTATGACCAATCTACTTAATGATAACAAAAAATACAAATTAGTTTATCAATAAATACAAATAATAAATACCGTATTGTTATTGTGGGAGATTCCATCATGTGGATTTTTATGAAAGAGGGATATAAAGAAATGGGAAATCTTAGCAAACAGATAAACGACAAAAACGGATTTCTTGTGAAACTTCGTAACGAAAATTGTTTCGATGAGGATATGTATAATGCCATTAAGGATACTATTGTCTCTGATAGCAGCAAATGGAGAATGACCGGATCCGTTCCGCTGGAAGATGTGGTGGCTTTGGCATATTTAATTGATCAATTAGCCGGTGGAAGCCGTTTCTTGGATGAATACACTTCTGAACAAGTTGAGGATGCAAACTTAGAGATACTCAGGTTGCTTGATAGCACTTTATTTACCGTGTAATGCCCGTTTAATACGTTCAATCGGATTTGAATCCAAGAATACGGTAATAATACTAATTGCTGTAAACATAAGACAACAAGCCAAAGATACATATGTATAGATGCCATCTGAGGTGTTTTCAGAAAAGAAAGGAATCCATCCAATAGAAATTGAAATTATGACGGCAACTATTAGAATTCGAGATAGGATGATCTTCTTGCGAGATTTTTCACGTTTAGCGTATATTTTCAGATGTCTGGACAGACAACTCAAACCAAATGATAATAGCATGCATCCTATGGTTATTATTTGCGATTCCGGGAGATTTATATCTGATGGAATGGTAATCAAAACTATAAATATTATGGTGGATGCAACAGCTAAATATATCCATATGCCTTGTTTCTTTTGTAAGGCCTGCTCTTCTTCTTTTTTTCTTTCTTTTTCTAGCTTTTCTTTCTCGATTTTTTGTGTGAGATTATCTTCATATGAACTGATAAAGCCTGCAATTGTTGCTCGGTTAACATCGCCTTCGGGGAAGTAATCTATCAAGAAAGAACGAAGATCAGGTTCTTCCAGAACAATTGTAATCAGGGGCTCGTTAAAGAAAGCAGTCCAAACATTCATGTTATCGGTCTTAAAGGCAAGTGCTGCGTATAATTTGAACAACGAAATTGTTATTTCATGAAGTTCAGATACAGGTTTTTGGAACAAGTTTTCATAAGTATATACGTTGTTTTTTATCTTAAAACGCCGAATCTCTTCCGTCAGATCGGCTATAGTCTTCAGAAGAGGTCGGTCATCATCATTGACAGAAGAAAAATCATATGCAGACTGATTTTCTTTAACAATATTTCCATTTTCTGAAACGGCAACGATTTTTCCGGATGCATAGTTAAGTGCTTCTTTGTATGCATCATGAAGCTTGGCATAACCTTCTGGATCATCCTCAGGATTCTTCTCATGCGCAAGTTTAGAGAAAGCCCGTTTGATAACAGTCTTGTCTTTAGTTGGCTCAATACCTAAAATGTTCCAGAACCAAAGATTTTCAGCCATAACTCGCCCCGTATAATTGTATTTATTTTATCACATGCGTTATTTTTATCGCTTTGTCATGATGCTATAATCAACTGGTTGAGGTAAAGAGAATCATGCAATTGTGTTCTTGGATGCATGATTGTATTTGCAACCGACATGTTTGGCGATAAGAATATACATGCTATTGTGGGTTGTTCATTAATTGC
>JAFUBI010000140.1 GCA_017460285.1 Oscillospiraceae bacterium
AAAAAGAAGATTAGCCGATTCACCCACGTCTGACTCACAGAATCACGCGTGGTACTCTCGGCGGTGGATAGAATGTATTCAGTTTATCTTGTTGTATTATACTCAGGGACAGGGGAATTAAGGTCTCCTAGCAGGCGACAAATCTAAATCCGCTGACAATTAAGTCCCAAAGGATACAAGTTGAAGTGACAAAACAAGTAATACATATCGGAAATGCTTAGATCCATTGCTGATATATATGGATTTTATTTTCCGGTAATACCAAAACCCTCGGATAAGAATAGTTTGAGAGGCACTAATTTATCGCTCTCCCAATCAAATGCGCCGCAGCTTGAGGCTAGGCCAAGTGGCATAGTAACGTATTCATTGCTAGATGACAGATAGGTGTGTAGTTTGTTCTTGTGCTTTCTTGCAAAGTTGCGTCCATAGGTTAATTCCATTGTATCCAGAAAGGCATCGATGGTTGACAGAATAGTATTGCTGTTTTTCTCGGAAAGAATTTGAAGGCAAAGGTCTTCAAGCGTCCCCGCAGTATTGTTTAGAGGAAACAGCATAAATCCAACCTTTAACCCTGTTGTGCCATCAGAAACCCATGTTCCGGAGCTATCTGAAGATACAAAGCCACATTTCTTCAATGTGCTGCTGACATCCCAACAAGCCTTTTTATAATCTTTTTCTGCGTCACGAAGAACTGCTAAACTTGTAACCAGGTCGAACCTGTCCATGTTCTTAAGATTCATCAGGAAATTGCTTAATTCCTCATTTCCGCCAAAGTCAAACACTTGAATATCATTATAGAATCTTTGGTCTTGCGCCAATGTTTTGCTTTCCAGATAGTTGATCAAAATCTTTCCGCATCTCTCCCTTCACAAAGAATTAGGTACGGCTTGACTATTTTCTTCCGTTCAGTTGGCATCAGCGTACCTCCATATCGGAACGTAATGCACTTTTGAGAAGATCATAACTTGATCGGAAAGACTTAAGTTCATCTTTATCATAGCCAAGTCGATAAAAAGAGAACTCTTCCGGATGATCTTCTACGCCCTCAACTGCACCTATAATATTCTCGTAACTGTGCGTTGTCGCAATTACCTGACAATTATAGTCACGGCTTACGTCGGAAACTATTCTCCACAAATCCTTGTACATTGAGTAATGGAAGCCAGTATCGATCTCGTCAATAAGTAATATGCCGTTTTTGGCGTCCATAATGCTTAAGACGATATACAGCAACTTATTGATGCCATCTCCAGAGAACTGAATCGGAAGAAGTTTGTTGTGTGTTTTGATATATAACTGAGATATACCATTTATGGATAAAGTGACCACATCGCTTATTGAAGGATCAATTCGTTGCAAAAAACCAATAATCTTCTGTTTTTCGCCATTGATCTCTGCTTTTCCCATTCGATCGAGAATGGCTCGATCTGTGCGAACGAAGTTATTGTTCACAAAGGAAGCATATGTGAGCTGCATCAATTGCTTATCTCCATTATCGTTTGCTATCTCGCGAAGTGTGCCGTTCTCACTCGTTGTATAGTGCCCGATTTCAGAGTAATCCACAGATCCTTCTATGCGAAAATCGAACTTCAAAGTATAATCTCTTTTTGCAGAAGATTGAAAACTTCCTGCTACATCTTTTGGAACTCCGCCATTCATAGCAGGAATATAGTTTTCATCTTTTTTGTAGGAGAGTGTAAGAGTATCCTCTCCCCGGTCGGCTTGAATCATGATCGTATTATTGGGATCCATCTGGTAGAAAAGAGGTTCCCACAAGTTAACTCCGTTTGTCGGTGTGCTTAACCCACGGAAGCCGTTCATGCGGCTAAAAGACTCCGGAGAAAGGTGATCCATCATGAGAAAGACGGCTTCCAAAACGGAGCTTTTTCCGACATTGTTATTGCCTGAGAGCAGGACAAGGCGGCGCATATCCTTGATGGTAAGTTTATGTATTCCTCTGAAGTTCTCAATATTCAAGTTTCTAAGTATTTTTTCCATTCCTGTTCCTCTCTCTTTTCTACCATCTGGATAGAGACCAAAGATATCGAAATACTTTTTATTTGGAAACATCATGCCAGGCTGATCCGGAATGATTTTTCCAATGGAGACGCGGTTGTCAATGCTCTGTTTTTTCTCATTGTCCCATTTTGAAGCATTTGACCAGTATACATAACCATTTTTTTGAATATGTAGTTTACCATCTTTGGGGATAGCAACGGGCTCATATCGACCAACGTACATGGGTTTATCCTTTCTAATTGTGTACACTTTAGCACTACTAAAATTATACTCTGACTATCTGCGACGTCAAGCAGCACCGAGTATAATTATGCATGAGAACTTGAATTATTCTGGTTCTAAATAGCAAAATCTGATCTTTTTTGTAATCCTTCTGGAAGTGGCAGTTACCGTAGGACTACATCTGGAAAACTTGCGATTCATTTTTTAGTATGTCTAATTAACACAGCAACAAGATTGTGATTTAAACTGCTTACCGCTCGATTGTACATTTCCCCTTGAGAATATAAGGGCGGAGCAGTATAATAGGTTAGCAAAGGCTAACTTATTACGAATGAAGGTATCGATATATGGTAAAGAATACAGCGAAGATCGAAGGAATGGCTTGCTCCATGTGTGAAGCACACATCAAGGACACGATCCGTAAAGCAGTTCCATCCGCAGACAAGGTGACGGCTTCTCACACCACGGGAATAGCTACTGTTCTCACAGAGGAACCAGTGAACGAAGCGATGCTGAAGGCGGCGGTAGACGAGACTGGATACACACTCACCTCCTTGGAGAGTGAACCATATACCAAGAAGAAGTTCTTCTGGCAGAAGTGAGGATACAATGAAAGCAGATTATAAGAACTGGATGCCCAAAGGCATGATCTATGGATTCGGAGCAGCATCTGCGGTTCTAGCAGCCTCTGCAACTGCGGTGTCCTTTCCTTGCGTTAAAGGAAACTGCACGGTAAAGACAGCAGTGTCTGCTGTTTTGGGTACTGCAGCAGCGGGATGCGCAGCATGGACAGCATGGTGTGTTTATGCGTACAGCAATTTCTCATATGAGGGGAAAAGACAGTTGTCCAAAGAGATCATAGAGGGGACCGCAGCTTATGTGTCTGTTCCGGAGGGCGGAAGGATCCTGGACGTGGGATGCGGGAGCGGAGCTCTTGCTATCGCATGTGCTAAGAGAAATCCAGATGCTTTCGTAACTGGAGTGGATAAATGGGGTCCGGAATATGCCTCTTTCAACCAGAAGAGGTGTGAGGACAACGCGGAAGCGGAAGGAGTCACAAATGTGACTTTCCAAAAAGGAGATGCCTGCAAACTGGATTTCCCGGATGAGACTTTCGATGCCGTGACTAGCAATTATGTCTATCACAACATCATGGGAGTGGATAAACAGGATCTGCTTAGGGAGACGCTCCGTGTCCTGAAGAAAGGCGGCACGTTTGCGATCCATGACCTGATGGGAAAAGCCAGATATGGGGATATGGATAAGTTCGTGGCGGAACTGAGAGCGGAAGGATTTGAAGAGGTCCACCTGATCCCGACTGCGGACGGTACGTTCATGAATAAAGCGGAAGCAGTGACTATGCTTTTGGCAGATTCCATGCTTTTGGTGGGGAAGAAATAAGACTGATCCAAAAGGTCAGCCCCTTTGACTGAGAGGAACAAGATGGAACGGAAAGACGAGATCAAAAGTGCATACCGATCACTGGGCAAGTCCCACAGCCTTTACGATGGCATGATGACTGCTTCTACGTTTATAGGCCGGGCGATCTGCAAAACTGTCTGGGACATGTCTCCGGATGATGTGTTGGAATATCAGGCTCGTGTCTTTGAGACGCTGCCAGCGGATTTTTCCGGCAGGCTTCTGGAAGTGCCGGTGGGAACCGGAGTCCTTTCGGTGCCGGTATGGAAGACCATGCCCAACGCGGATATCACCTGTCTGGATTACTCCGAGAAGATGATGGAATCCGCCAGGAAAAGAGCAAACGAACTGGGTGTGTCCAACATTCGCTTCATCCAGGGCGACGTAGGTGACCTTCCTTTCCAAAACTCCTCTTTTGACGCTCTCGTATCCCTGAACGGTTTCCATGCTTTCCCGGACAAGGAAGCTGCATACAAAGAGATCTACCGTGTATTGAAACCCGGTGGAACGTTCTGCGGCTGCTTCTATGTGGAGGGAAGCGACGCCAACACCGACAAGTGGATCTCCGGCTTTTACGTGAAGAAGGGGTTCTTCACTAGGCCTTTCGAGACCGTGGACTCCTTGAGAGAACGGTTGGAGAAAATGTACACGAAAGCGGAAGTGACCAACATTAACAGCATCGCGATCTTCAAGTGTGTGAAATGATGAACATATGTTCATGGTGATGCAGGCAGATAAGGAAGATATAGTTATCTCCTACAGGAGGCGACACTGTAGGAGATAGGCATAAGGAATGTTCCGGAGGCGGAAGATCTCCGGAAACGAATGGCAATGCTCCTCAAATAGCAAAAGCGCTCCAGTCCAGAAAGGATTTGGAGTGCTTTCGCTTTGTAAGAATCATTTTATTTTCGATCGCATTGCGTGTATTGCTCAATTGCAAAGACCATAGTTCGCAGTTCGACAGTCTTTACCCGCGCTGCGGGGATAAAGTCTTTTGGGCGATATCGGTGTGAGGAAAATAAACTGTTATATCTCGGCACCGTTCGTTTCGATGATCTTTCGGTAATCCATAGCGGAATCTTTCAGTATCCGTTTCCCGGTAGCGTAATCTGTAAAGATGAGACCGAACCGGGGATCATATCCTTCTGCCCATTCGAAGTTGTCCATCACGGACCAGTGCTGATAACCGAGGACTGGGATACCTTCATCGATCGCGCGCTTGAGTTGACCGAGGTAGCGATGGAGGAAGTCTATGCGCTGTGCGTCGTGGACTCTGTTGTCCAGAGCAATCGTGTCATTCAGGGCGACGCCGTTTTCGGTGACCAAGATAGGAAGCCTATATTTTTCATATACAAAGCGCAGGTTCCAGTACATCACGCGTTCGTCGATCACCCAACCCAGAGAGTTTCGGGGCAGACCCGGTTCCGGTTTCTGTCCGTCTGAACTCCATTCGTTGTAGTTCATGGATGTATAGATATTGAGCCCGACGAAATCCAAAGGCTGACAGATCTCCTTTGCGTCTTTTTCGCTTATGTTGAAGATGCCATAAGCTCGAACCGGTTTGCCCGCAAGGATCGGATCCATCCACCAACGGTTGGTCAAAAGACCGGATCCAGTCTCCATGCTATGCTGTCTCGCCCAGGATACGGATTCCTTCGTCTCATCTTTCGGGACAAAAGCGCCGCTGGACAGAGCCACGCCAACCTTAGGGGGGGTCTTGGCGCGCTGACGTATGGCTTTCACCGCCTCAGCGTGAGCCAGCATGGCATTGCGCGACAGGCGGGAGAGTGAAAGAATATCCTTTTTGAAGGGAGCGTGAGCGCCTTGGAGATACCCGTTCATGATGAAGCAGGCAGGCTCGTTGATGGTCATCCACCACGTGACGCGATCCGACAGCGCATCGACAACAGTGTCGGCATAATTCCTGAAGAGAGGCACAACTGCGTCGCTCTTCCATCCGCCCTTTTTGTACACCCATAGGGGAAGATCCCAATGGAAGATCGTGACGAGCGGTTCTATACCGGCTTCGAGCAGAGCATCCACCAGGTCCGAATAAAAGCGCAGTCCTTCTTCATTGACTTTGCCTTCTTCCGGGATCACACGGCTCCAACTGATGGAGAAGCGGTAGGACTTGAGACCCATCTCCTTCATGAGGGCGATGTCCTCGCGCCAGCGGTGATAGTGATCGCAGGCTGTGTGGCAGTCTTCACCGTTCTTTATCTTTTTTGGGGGAGCGACATCCCAGATACTTGGCGTGCGTCCGCCTTCGTTCCAGCCTCCTTCGATCTGAGGGGCAGCGGATGCTGCGCCCCAAAGAAAGTTATCTGGAAAACCTGTCTTATCCATATTCAATCCTCATCCTTTGAAATCTTTGCAAGTCGCACTTTGGAAGATCAGCTCCAGGACTCTACCAGCGGAACGTTCCAGCGCATCCCGGCCCAGTTGCCCGTTCTTGAGAGCGTCGGTCAAAGCTTTCACGTTTTTGTCCGCGCCAGGCATGATAAGGTCATTGCCTGAGTTGATCGCTTCTGCATAGGAACATTGATCTGTGGCGCCCCAGTCGCTCATGACCAGACCCGAGAAGCCCCATTCGTTGCGCAAGATCTCGGTGAGCAGCTCGGGTGTATTGCACACATGCAGTCCGTTGACTTTATTATAACAGGACATAACTGTCCAGGGCTTTCCCTCTTTCACTGCTATCTCAAATCCGCGGAGATAGATCTCGCGCAGGGCTCTCTGAGAGAGGTTCGCGGAAGTGAGGGTGCGGTTGTCTTCCTGATTGTTGCAGCAGAAGTGCTTGACCGAGACACCTACGCCTCCCATGAACTGTACGCCCCGGGTGACGGCTGCAGCCATCTTTCCGGAGACGATGGGGTCCTCCGAGTAGTATTCGAAGTTTCTGCCGCAGAGGGGATTGCGGTGTATGTTGAGTCCCGGTGCTAGCCAGACGGAAACTCCTATTTCCAGCATCTCTGTGCCGATAGCACGCCCGATCTCTTCCAGGAGGTCTGTGTCCCAGGTCTGCGCCAGGACCGTCTCGCTGGGCCACGCGGTCATGTAACGATAGATTCGTTCACCTCCGCGAAGGAATCGCTTGAGGGGCCCTTCAGACCTTCGGATCCATCCCCAGCGCCAATCTGCGGGAAGTCCGTCCGGATAGGTGGGCATGCCGTTTTTCAGGACCGCGATCTCGGGAAGGACATTCAGTCCGGCGGGACCGTCTGAAAGAAGGATGTTTGGCACTCCGCGCTTGAGAAGTTTCGTGCAGGTGCGTCCGGCAGCTCCCATGACCTGGTTATATGCCATGATGGGATAGCCGCCGCCTACTACCAGCATGCACTTCTCTTTATCCGTAAGTTCGTTCAGCAGTTTGGTGACCTGTTCGCTGTGGATCTCTGTTCTCTGTTCTCTCACGACAGGCCAGGTAAGAGACTCTTCCAGGGTGAAAGATCCACAAGGCTCATTGCCGAGGGTCAGAGCGTAGGTCCCGGCTTCCAGCACGAAAGCATTTGCCTGTTCATCGAAGGAAGCGACATACTGTTTTTCCAGGGGAAGGGTAAGGGTCGTACTTTCTCCCGGCATCAGAGTTTTTGTTTTCGCGAAGGCAGCCAGGCTGCGCTTCTCGTGATCCAGGTGACCCTCCGGTTTGGAAACGTAGAGAAGGAGGCTCTCTTTTCCGCTGTACTTTCCGGTATTGGTGACCGTGACGGTGACTTCCTCGGGAGAGACCTTGATGTCGGAAAAGGCAAATGTCGTATAGCTCAGACCGAACCCGAAGGGATAGCGGGGCTCGATGCCGTTCTTCTCGAACCAGCGGTAACCGACATAGATGCCTTCCGCGTATTCATCGTTATCCAGATCGCCGTTCATGTGGCTGAAAGTGTCTGCGCCGGGATAATCCTCATAGCGTTTTGCCCAGGAATCGGTAAGTCTGCCGCAGGGCGTCGACTTGCCTGTGAGGAGATCCGCCAGCGCGTTTCCACCTTCCGTTCCGCCCTGTCCATAGAAGAGGACTGCATCCACACGGATCTCATCCAGGATGGACAGATCGATGATGCTTCCGCAGTTTAGAATGAGGATCAGTTTCCTGTAGTGGGATGAGAGGATCCTCAAACTCTCTTTCTCTGTATCGGACATGAGATAATCGCCCGGTTCCACATGGCGGTCGTGACCTTCGCCCGCTTGTCTGGACAGAACGTAGATGGCGGTGTCCGTCTCATCAGTCAGTTCGTCCTCCAGGACAGGGGAACAGACAGGAGAAGGGACAGGCTTTTCCCCGATCTTGGCGAACATCTCCATCGTCCGAAGAGGACCGTAACCTTTGATGGATCCCTCGATGCCCTCTCTCCAGGCAGTCATGTCCGCTTCATACTTGGCGGTAAACCGGTCCATCCAGGTCGTAGTGGGGAAGGTGAACCCCGCGTTCCGGAGTCCCTCTTCAATGGTAACGCTGCCTCGTTCACGGACCTCGCCGCTGCCGGAACCTCCCTTGACGGTCTTCCGGCTTCCGGGACCGTAAAGAGCGATGCCCTTTGGCTCCATAGGCAGAACACCGTCATTTTTCAGCAATACGAACCCTTCCGCTGCTGCACGGCGGGCGAGCAAGCGGTGCTCCTTTTCTCTTTCGGAAACCTCCGGTGTGCGCGCTCCGAATGTCTGATGTCTCATATGGAAATCTCCTTATACGGAATCTATAGATGTTATGCGGATCTCCGCAGCCGCAGTCGCGTATCCTGCGCTAGAAGCGGTCACGGTGACCTTATCTGCTTTTCCTGCCCGAAGGACTGCCAAAGTCCTTCCTCGGTAACTGTCGTGGAAAGTCTTGTCAAATACCTCATCGGTCTTGCACAGTGCGCTTCCGAATCCGAGAAGTTCTCCGCCTTCCACTTGGATCTCCACGCGCTGTTCGATGTAGGGCTTGATCTCACCGCTGGGATCCGTAAATTCCACAGGCACATATACGATCTCGCCCGGGGCTGCTGTGTCTTTTTCCGGTCTCACACAGAGGACTGTTTCTTTCCCGCCTGTGGTGAGCTCGCTGCAGGAGAGGACAACGCCGCTGTCATCCAGCGCTTCCGCTTTGAGGGTGCCGGGAGTATAGGGGAGACGGAAGATCGCCTTGCAGTTTTTGACTTGTTTTGTAGAGACCTCACGTCCATTGAGGCTCAGGCGCACGCGCGCCGCGTTTGTGTATACCTCGACGATCGCCTTTTCTCCCTCATAACCTTGCCATGTCCACGAATCGATGGCGTTGGTGAACTGCCACGCTCCTGTGGAGGGCTTCTCATGATTGTGATTGAGGGGGCGCACGCCGATATACGGTTTATCATGTAATCCCCATACGGTCTGCATGAATGCCATTGCCGCGAGGGGCTTTCCGGTGATGTCGATCATTCCCTGACCTGCCAGCAGCGGCAGACCTTTGTAACTGTGGTAGGTCCAATCCCCGATACAGGCTTCCCCGAGATAATCCCATGCGGACCAGACGAAGTCTCCAATGAGCTGGGGATACTTTTTCACCCGTTCCCAGTTGTAGGGCAGGTCTCCTGCCATGGTCTCGGAACCGACCATCATGCGGTCCGGATAGTTCTTCGCGTCTTCGTCATAGCGGGAAGCGGCGTAGTTGAGGCCAATGATGTCCAGCGCTTCCGCCGCGCCTCGGCTGGCTTTGTCTCCCTTCTTCCCGGAACTCATGGTGAACATGAGACCACCGAGTTGCCTTGCCAATGCGTTGAAGAAGGCGGATCCGCTCTTCTTCTCTTTATAGCCGTTGGCTTCCGGAAGAGGTTCCGGGCGGTATTCTCCCTTGTCCCGGTAGATGCCAAGACCCTTGTTGGTGTAGACGTTGAGCAGCACATTGATGCCTGCGGTAACGGGACGACTTGGATCCAGGAAGTGGACATAGTCTCTCATCTCCGCGCAGACTTTGCAGCCTTTTTCCGACGCGGTCTCAGTAACTTCGTTTCCTATAGAGTACATGACGACACAGGGATGGTTGCGGGAGGACTCCACCATGGCGGTGATGTCCTCTTTCCAGTGGTCCCAGAAGATGCGGGAATAGTCGTGGTACGTCTTCGGAGTGTACCAGCCGTCAAAGGTCTCGTTCATGACGTACATCCCGAGGCGGTCACAGGTCTCAAGCAGGATCTGGGACGCTGGATTGTGGGCGACCCGGATGGCGTTGAATCCGTTCTCCTTCAGAAGACGGATCCTTCGCTCCTCGCTCTCCCGGTACTCGCATGCCCCGAGGACACCGTGATCGTGGTGGATGCATCCGCCGCGTAGGAGGACCTCTTTCCCGTTCACGGTGAGACCGTTCTTCGTGCTCCACTCCAGTTTGCGGATGCCGAAGTCCAGACGCCTTTCGTCGGTCGAGGACCGGACGACACAGGTGTAGAGGTGGGGCGTCTCCGCTGTCCAGAGTTTAGCGTTCGGTACGGTGATCTCTCCGGGCTTTCCGGATGCGCAGAGCGTCTCTCCGTCGTAGATCTCGATGGTATCTCCGTCTGTCTCCACGCGAAGCACAGCAGGGTCTATGGATACTGTCTCTATATGGACTGTTTTTATGTAGTTTCTGTCCCGCACCAGCAATGTGACCGGACGGATGATCCCGCTTCCGGAATACCAGCGGCAGTTTGGCTCCAGGGAGTTGTCTACGCACACGCGGACCGTGTTTTCTCCGAGCTTCACAAGATCTGAGATATCCGCGTCGAATGCTGTGTAGCCGTATAGGTGTCTGGCGGCTTCCTTATCGTTGACCGTGACGACAGCGTTCTGGTAGATGCTTTCAAAGTGGAGGGCGAGGCTCTTGCCCAGCATGTCCTCCCCGACGGAGAACACTTTCTCGTAGAGATATTTTCCTCCGGGGAAATACCCGCTGTTGACCCCGTTGCGGCAACTCGCACGTCGAGGTTCTGTGATCATGGCATCGTGGGGAAGGGTGACGGAGATCGGTTCCTTGCCTTCCCTGAGGAATGTCCAGTTGTCGTTGAAGTTTATGGTCAAGGCAGTTATTTCCTTTCTTTCTTTGAAGCCTTTGCTTCCGCTTTGGCTTTTTTCTCCGCGATCTTTTTGAGGGCTTTCTCGTTCTCTACTTCAAAGTCGAGACCTTTCTTCGCGCAGCGTTCCTTCAGGTCGCGGATTCGGTTCTCCTCCTGTTCGCGTTCGCTGTTCTCACGGTCGATGCGGTCCTGTTCCTCAGGCTCGATCCACTCTTCACCCCGGGCGAGGACCGCCTGTTTCTTGCGCTCCTGGAGATCCTTATTGATCTGAGGCAGTTTCTTCTCCAGGTCGATGAAGGGCAGGATGATGACGTTGATGAGGCTGCTCACGAACTCGATGCCATAGAAGGCGACACCGAGGAAGGTGAGGGCTGCTGCAGGCTGGAAGCCCGTGCTGTTCGCGTCGAAGCCGAGGGTGGTGAGGATCGTCTCATAGAGACCAGCCACAGGAGCATCCAGCACGTTCTGCAGTGTCCCGATGATGCCCACTGCGAGTAGACCTTCCAGACGGTATCCGGAGCTGTGCTCTATGCTGTCAAAGCAGGAGGAGGTCAGGGCTCCGAGCATGTAGGCAGCGGGTATATAGCCCAGTTGTTTGAGGAAGCCCGCCACGTAGGCGATCATGACGTTGGTGGGGAACAGCATACCGATGATGCTGGCAAGACACACGATGATGTATCCGACAAGGGTCGTATTGCGGATCCCGAATCTCTTGGTGATGGGGTAGATGATGAAGGCACCGATCCCGAGGGGCACACCGGTGAGAATGGTGTAGATCATGAAGAGAGAGGGATCGTTGATGCCTCCCAGCACATAGGATACGAAATAGTACTGGACATTGGTGCCGCGGAAGTTGTCCGCAATGGCGACGATGATAGTGGTTATGAGGAGAAGGACATAGTACTTGTCATGGAAGAGAGCTTTGAACTGGGCTTTGACAGGGATGTTGCTTCCTTCCCCTGTGTCCTGAACGTCCTCCACCACGCGCTCACGGGTGTAGAAGTATTCGATGAGCAGCAGCGGAATGGAGAGCAGCGCCGTGCCGCAGATGAGGTAGAAGAAGGAGTTGAGGGTCTCGTCCGGCTGGATGACGTAAGGAAGAAGCACGCTGTTGATGACCATTCCGATGAGGGTACCGGAGATGAGCGTCCAGCTCAGTTTGCGGGCGAAAGCCACCTTCTCGCGGTCCACCAGGTTGCGGGACGTGAGGGAGACGATGTTCGTGTTGAACAGGTAGTAGAAGCAGGTCCCCAACAGATTGTAGATGACATAGAAGATGTAGAAATAGATCCAGAAACCGTTCTCCGAACTGGGCATGGGTTTTAAGAACATGAGGAACCCGGTGAAGATGGCTACGAAGCCGAAGATGAGGTACCAGGGTCTCATGCGTCCCTGACGGGACTTCGTGTGCTGCATAAGGTATCCGGTGAAGATGCCCATGGGAAGACCGAGAAGGCGCGTTCCCAGGGCGACCCAATAATAGAGAGTGCCGAGGTGCTTGTACGCTTCGCTGGTGACATCCCCATGTACGGCGACCGACATCTGTTTCATGATGTAGATCTCCATGAGGGATGCTATGGTGTTGATGAGCATGATGAGACCGAGTGGACCCACCACGTGTCCCAGGATCAGTTCCTTTGTGGTCACGGAACGTGTCCGGACTTTGCTGTCCATGAAGGGCTTTTCAAAGAGCCCTTTGCTGAGCAATGTTTTCTCTTTTGCCATGTTCGTAGTTATCTCCCTTGTGTTTTCTGATACTCATTTTAATGGAAGCCGATTGCGTTGTATTTCAATATTGGGTACAATATTACAAATACGGACGGAATTGAAATGCGATGGAAGATACCGTAAAACAGTACGAGAAAAGGGGAGAAGCATCCCGTAAAAAGATAGCCCGCAGACACGCCAGCACATCCTCGGAAGCCAAGGAGTACGGGAAGTATCACGGGACCTATCAGTTTGAGAATCTGCTGCTAAGTTACATCCGGGACGGGGAAGTAGAAAAGCTTCGGACATTCCTGGAGGAGACCGCCCAGCATATGGAATTCAATGTGGGCACCCTTGCGGATGACCTTCTACGGCAGACCAAGAATCAGGTTATTGGTTTTACTGCGATGGTTGGGAAAGTCGCCGGTATAGGTGGCGGGATGGAAGTGGAGGACGCCTACAGGTTGATCGACCTGTATACGCAGGAAGTAGAAAAATGCGAGACGGTGGATATGGTATGGCTGCTCCAGTTCAACATGGTCCTGGACTTCACCGAGCGGGTACGCCAGGCAAAACTTCCGGAGGATCTGTCCAGGGAGGTGTTTTCCGCACTGCAATATATAGCGGATCATGCCCATGAATCGATCGGGATAGACGACGTAGCTTCTGCGGTCAATCTGAGCAGATCTTCTCTCACGAAGCGCTTCCGGAAAGAGACAGGGAAGAGCATAACGGAGCATATCACTGAGACCAAGATACGGGACGCCAAGCGACTGCTGCGATATTCCGATAGGACCTACGGTGAGATAGCAAACACATTGGCGTTTTCCAGTCAGGCGTACTTCCAGATGGTTTTCAAGAAAGTAACGGGTATGACTCCGGGGGAATACCGGCGAAAACAGAGGTAAGCAAGGCTAGATGACTTTTAATCTGTTTCGAATTCTTAAAGGAGAAAAACAGGTGTGGCTACCTTTGAAGTATTCTACTCTCACAGTTAAGAAAAGACGGTATACTTTCAGTTGCCAGTTGCAGTCGCATGTGATACAATTGCATTACAAACAAATACTGAATGGAGGTATAGTCAATGGCAAATGGATTGCTTCAGCTTCGAGTCGATGACTCGCTGCGACAGGAGGCTGCTGATATTTATGCTCAACTAGGTCTTGATCTCCCAACCGCAATTCGGATGTTTTTGTTGCGTTCTGTGCAAGTGCGCGGTATTCCCTTCAGCATGGTCCTTCCAAATGATGATTTTAAAGCTACTGATGCCATCGCTGCTATGAAACGTATGAGCAGAGATGCTGAAAAAGCAGGTATATCCGGCATGACATTGGATGAGATTAATGCGGAAATCGATGCAGTTAGGAGCCAAAAGAACGTATGAGATTTTATGCGGTGATCGATACGAATGTACTAGTTTCCGCATTGCTCAGGTGGGATTCTGTCCCAGGAGCTGTTATGGAACAATCTCTTGTCGGGAATATCATTCCTATTTTAAGCAAAGAAATAATGAAGGAATATGAGGAGGTTTTGCGAAGAAAAAAGTTTGCTTTTCAAGAACAGGATATTGTAGCCTTACTGGAAGGAATTCAACGACGAGGAGTCTTTCTTGATCCTTCCACAATAGAGGAGGGGTTACCCGACCCCAAAGATGTGGTTTTCTTTGCTGTAACTATGGAAGCAAGAAAATTTGACGCTACGTTTTTAGTCACTGGAAATACAAAACACTTTCCTTTGAAACCTTTTGTAGTAACACCGAGAGAAATGCTGACGATCTTGGAGAGTGGAGTGGAACTAGACCAATAGGTTCCTTGTTTATTCAGAGCGAAATCAAAAAGAGAACTATATAGGTGTAGGGGTGTATCGATTAATATTTCTCCTCTAGTGTAAACCCTCGAGTACTTTGAGTGAGACCCATAAACACATCGCTGTTTATTAAGATGTGACAAGCAATTGAAGGTGTTAATTCGGGCTTTTGGTATTTTGGTAAATTATGTTTTAGTAAAATATATTTTAGTAAAACATGTTTTAGTAAAGCAACTTAACATTTTGAAGAAGGAGAGATCTCTAGTTCTTGAAGAGAAATAGTTATATGCCTTCCCGAAATAATGAATTAAAAATCAGTGGAGATTTGTGAAAAGAAAACAATGAGCAAGGGAAAAAGTATTTCGACATCTTATATCGCGCAGGGAGCGCTAATCGCTGCATCGTATGTGGTCATAACGGTAGCGTTTGCTCCGATCTCTTTTGGCTCGGTGCAATTCCGGGTCTCAGAAGCACTGACGATCCTACCTATGTTCACACCTGCTGCTGTTCCTGGACTGTTCCTTGGCTGCCTGCTTGCAAACCTGTTGGGAGGGGCAGTGTTCCTGGATATCCTTTTTGGAAGTATTGCGACCCTGATCGGCGCTGCTTTGGGTCGATTGCTGAGATCCAACCGCTGGCTCGTTCCTATCCCGGCTGTGATCACGAACTCGCTTATCATCCCTCTCGTCCTCAAGTACGGATACGGAGTCGACCTTCCCTACTTGCTCCAGGCAGGTTACATCGCGGTAGGCGAGATCTTAGGATGTTATGTTTTGGGAGAGGTCCTCGCCTCCATTCTTCTCAAGAGAAAAGAGGTCATCAGCCGCTGAAAGTTTTTATAACTATTTAAACAATATTGCAAGGATCCCCAGCAGACGATGGATCTGTTGGGGATCTTTTATAAACATTATTTTAAATAGTATCAGAAAGAAATGGGGAATGTTCTTGTGTTGGCATCGGAGCTGCTGGTTCCCACAAACAGAGTATACTCTTTGTCCAGGATCCATCTGCCTTCATCATAGAACTTTAGGTCTTCCGGATCGATCTGAACCGTGACAGATGCACTGTTATTTGCTTTCACCTCAACACGTTTGAAGCCCTTTAACAGTTTGACAGGTCTATCGGTCGCTTTGTTGGCGGAACCCACATACACCTGAACTACTTCAGCGCCGTCGCGGTCTCCGGTGTTTTTCACAGTGACGCTCACGTCAACGGTGTCAGCAGTGCGATCGACTTTTACATCGTCCAGTTCAAAAGAAGTATAGGAGAGTACGTATCCAAATGGATATGCGGCTTTTTTGTTCTCTTTATCCAGCTTGGAGTAGCCGTGGTAGGAACCATAGTCGATGACATAGGGCTTTTGACCGATGTATTTGAACTCCGGATAATCTTCCTCTTTCTGCGATACCGTGAACGGGATTTTCCCAGTGAAGTTCTTCTCGCCGAGGAGCAGATTCGCAAGGGCGGTGCCACCCTCACAGCCACCGTAGTAGTACATGACGATGGCATCCGCATAGTCTTTCCATTCATCGCAGAGGATAGCGCTTCCCGAATACAGAAGGACTACGACTTTCTTTCCGGCATTCTTGAGGCCTTTGATGAGAGCGACTTCTTCATCGGAGAGACGGAGGGTCAGACGGTCTCCGCCTCCGTCCTTCGGCTTTTCGTTGAGCTTGTAACTCGTGTTGACGAAATATTCGCCTTCGCTCTTGTAGTTGAAGCCGACACAAACGACTGCGACATCTCCATCTGCCTTGAATGCGACTTCGTTTGCGACAGGCAGAGGGTCCTTCTTCGGGTTCTTGTTCTCGGTGCACCCGGCGAGGGTGATGCGGTCGAAGCGCTCTTTCAGACCCATATAAGGGGTGACGATATGTTTGTCGTAGACGCGGCTGGAACCGTGGTCCCCGGTGTTGGCGACGTCCGCAAAGGGACCGCAGACGACCAGTGAGGTATCCTTCTTCAAGGGCAGGACGCCGTTGTTCTCCAACAGGACCATCCCTTTTTCCGCCGCTTCCAATGCGACAGACCTGCTGTGTTCGCTTCCTACGACCGACAGATCTCGGGGTTGGATCTCAGGCTGTTTCCGGATCAGGGCGCGAATGATGTTGGATGCTCTCTCATCCAACTGCTCCTCGTTGATGAGTCCTTTGTTGATGCATTTCTTGATGTTTGCTTCGGAGTACTTGATGGTGAACATCATCTCGAGATCCAGTCCTGCGCGGATGGAGTGCTCCGCGTCATAGACACCCCAAACGAAGTCGGACATGACGAACCCATCGAAGCCCCACTCCTTGCGGAGGATATCTGTGAGCAGTTTCTTGTTCTCGCAGCAATGGATCTCCTCATACCGGTTGTACGCGCCCATGATGCACTCAGCACCGGCATCGACACATTTCTTAAAGTGGGGGAGATAGACTTCGTACAGAGATTTGTCGTCGATGTGAACATCGACATAGAACCTCAGGTCTTCCATGGAGTTGAGAGCGAAGTGCTTCACGCAGGCGATCATGCCTTCTTCCTGTACGGAAGTAGTGAGCGCTTTGCCGAATTCACCCAGCACAAAGGGATCCTCTCCGTAGGACTCCTGGCTTCTGCCCCATCTGGGATTCCTCAAAAGGTTGATGCAGATGCCGGCGAAAAGGTTGGCTCCCTGTGCGATCGCCTCGTCCGCGATGACTTTTCCTACCCGGTATTCGATATCCGGATCGAAGGTGGATGCTCTCATGACCGCGGAGGGCATGCAGGTGGAGTTGCACATGACGACACCTCTCGGACCGTCTGTGAAAAGGATGGGCGGGATTCCAAGTCTCTTGCATCCGCCGCCTGCCAGGGAGTGTACATTGTAGTTGCGTCCGGTCTGGATCAGATCCTTCTGCATCTGCATTCCCAGATGTCCGGACAGCATGTAGATCTTCTCTTTCAGGGTCATCTGACTGACCAGTTTTTGGATCTGGTCGTTCAGGACTTCTTTTGTGGGGTTCGCGCGATATGCCTTGACTGCATCCTGATAGCTCATGGTGTATTCCTCACTTCTCTCTGTTATCGGTTTCCATTTCCATTATCTTTTGTTACAATAATAAACACAATATGCAGATAATTAGTACGTGTAAGTTAATGAACAAAATGTTGATATCTGTTGAGAAAAAGGAAAATTTATGAAAAATACCGATACCAGAGTGCAATACACGAAACACATCCTCTTCCAGACCATCATCGAACTTCTGAAGGAGAAACCCATCTCGAAGATCACGGTGAAGGAGATCTGCGACCGGGCTGGTCTCAATCGGGGCACCTTCTACCTCCATTACGACAGTCCGGAAGCGCTGTTGAAGGATGTGGAGACCGCCTTTATAGCAGAGCATCAGAAGAAACTCTTTTCTTTCTGGCAGGAGGACCGGAACATCTCCATGATGGAGATCATGGTCTCCTTCATGGAGGACAACCGGGAGACTTTGGCTGTGCTCATGAGCCCCAACGCAGATCCGGAATTCGTGGCGGAGATCCTCTCTCAGACGAAGGGGCAGATCGTGAAGGAGTGGATGGGGGAGTTCCCGGGTTATTCGAAGGAGAAGTGCGAATTCGTTTTCGATTATGTCGTGGCTGGCTCTACGAAGCTGATCTCTACCTGGCTGAACAGCGAAGAGAGACTGTCCGTTAAGGAATTCACGAATCGGATGGAGCGGCTAGGTCACTACTCTCTGGTGGCGATACAAGAGTTTTGATCCAAATCATCCACAAGTTGGATGATTTGGATCAGTTTTTTCTTCCCAGGTATGTCACTGCTTCATTCAATGGTCCGAACCGACAGGATGGATCGCTGCGGGGGAAGTATCAGCAGAACTTGGAACAAATGTTTGTTTTAAGCAAACGGTTACAATGTTATTTCCCGCATCAAAGAGCGCAGCGAGGAGAGGAATAGTATTCTACCATTGTACTATTTCCTTTATATTTAAACTTTTGTATGATTGAGTTGACAGAGGAAAGGGAGGTTTCAAAAGTGGACCAGTATAGTGAATTGACAACGCAGAAAAACATGGTTCGCGATGGCGATGGGAGATATGTGTGGGTATATGAGATGCCGATGCTCACCGCTTTCTTCCTTCTCTTCGAAGTGTGGAAGGTGATCGGTATCAGCGGATGCATCGTCTTCCTGTTGAACGTCGTGATCACCCTTGTCAGTGGAAACGGACTGGGAAGTATCGGTGGTGCCTTTATCAGTACCCTGATACCTCTTGCTATATTGCTGGTGCTTTCTATACCGGCGTACTATATCGTCACCCGGGCGAATAACGGGAAATATACCGTATTGTTCGAGATGGACGAGGAAGGAGTGGATCACACCCAGATCAAAACGGACAAAGCAGTGGCACTTGAAGCGCTGACGATGCTAGTAGGCGCTGCGACAAAAAACAGATCGACGATAGCGTCTGGGGCGCTTTCCGCTACGGGTGGATCTCTGTATTCAAGATTCTCGAAGGTGAAAAAAGTAAGAGCATATCCAGAAAAACACCTTATCAAACTGGATGGAGCATTCGTCAGCAACCAGGTCTATGTGGAGAACGAATACTTCGATTTCGTATACAGATATATTCTGGACCACTGTCCGAATGCATCGAACTGAGGAAGAGGTGAATCAGATGAGCGTCTTTTGTTCGAACTGCGGAAGGGAACTTCCCGACGGATCTGTATTCTGTGACAAC
Source organism: Oscillospiraceae bacterium (assembly GCA_017460285.1). GTDB lineage: Bacteria > Bacillota > Clostridia > Oscillospirales > Ruminococcaceae > RUG11783. The sequence goes on from JAFUBI010000140.1 coordinate 18,878, forward strand.
TGCGGTAGTAAGATCGCGGTGTACTATGAACCGGTGCAAAAGCAAAGCTCCCCGGTACAGCAGCAAAAACCGATTCAGCAAACGGTTCCCGTTCAGGAGCCCGCAAAAGGTAAGGGTAAGGAGCAGAAAAAGAAAGGGTCATGCCTGGGAACGCTGCTAAAGATCCTCATCTCCCTGGTCCTGATCGGGGCTCTGGCGTTTGGAGTCCTGTATTTCCTGGAGAAAATCTATCACAGGATCCCGCCTATGCCGATCCCCGGAGAGCCAGGCAGCGTGCAGGGCGGTGGATCGTCCGGCTCCGGATCTGACATATCCGGACCAAGCGGAAGTTCTTCCGGCGGAGGGGATGTCTCACAAGGAGTTTTGACACCGGACGGAGACCCTTGGTTCGATGAGTTCCTGTTTTATGAGGATTACGTCTACGATAACGGGATCCCTGATGGAGCGACCCTTCAGACAGCGGGCTATGTGAACGGGCAGTGGAAATACTGCATCACTTTCAACCGCACTCTTGTGGGAAGAGAGAGGATCGACGAGATAGGGCTCGCTGAGGTGGAACTCTCCGAGGATAAGGCTACAGTCATCCTTCATCCGCAGTACATCCGGTACGGGTCGGATGTATCCCCGGAGACGGAAGAGGAGGTCGGATATCCGGTCTTCACCGGTACCTGGACGGATGAATATATCGATGTCATGGGCAATGATATCGCTCTAGGATTGGGTCCGTATTATTCCTACGACGGCAAAGATTACGTTTTTGGAAATATCGTGATACGGGATTCCGGAGTATTCGGGGATCTCCTTCTCGTTCGCCCCTGAGAGTTAGCAAAGCGGAGGTAACAAGATGGAAGGTTACAAGACCTTTACCGAAGCGCTGGAATATGCGCACAGGTATACCCTGGCATGGGTCGATACAGCCAGCGGGGACTACATGTCCTATGACGACATGGTGGATCTGTCTCTGACCGAGGATATGCTCTTTGGGCTCGAGGAGGATGACTACTTCCTCGCGCTGGATGATGGGGCGATCTGTCTTTGCAGTTTCATCCTGAAGAAGATAACGGTGCTGTTCCGTCCCACTGCGGTCCAGCAGCAGCGCCCTGTGGGCGGAAAGTTCTGCACCAAGTGCGGAAGCCCTTTGAGAACGGATTCCAAATTCTGCCTTAAGTGTGGAGCAAAGGTGGTGACATCATGAGAAAGTCAGTCTTTAGAACTCTTGTCTCAGCGATCATCATCGGGTACGTTTGCTTCATGCTGGCAGTTCCTGTTTTTGCTGCGGGCACCATCACAAGAGATGGCACTAATGCGATCATCGAGTACAGCGACGTGGGAATTGAGATTGAAACTCAGGGATTTGAGAACAATTTCAATGTCACCTCAGGTGAGGAGAAAACGAAACCTTTTTACGAGAAACTGGTACTCGGAGAACAGGATGAGCCTATAGGATATTACAACTATATCTATGTGGAAGCTGAAATGACAGCCAGAAGGGGAGATACAATCACTGTTCGTCTTTACACTTCAGCTCCCAAAGAATACTGGAGATGGACCTCCATTTATCCCGAAGAATGTGAGGATTATCGGTGTGAGGTCATGGTGGATCACTCTTATTACAATCCCGACAAGAAGATGATGATTCCCTATAGTTACGAAACGGATCACGCCGCTGAGTATTTGGAGTACACCTTCTCAGTCCCTGAGAATATCGACCAAGTTGAACTTAGCCTATTTGCTGATTACGAGGCGCAGTTGCATGTGAAAATATATATCGGCGACTATGCTGAGAGCAACGGATATTCTCTGCCTTCCGGTTTCTCTTCGGGTGGGTCTTCATCCGGCGGTTCCTATTCTCCGGGCGGTTCCAACTCATCTTCCGGCAGTTCGTCTTCCGGAGGTGGTTCCCGAATCATTGGGACCATCGTCAAGACGATCGGGGGGATAGGGGTCACTTTCGTCGTTGTTAAGATGGGCAACGGCATCATCAAGTTGTTCAAAAAAGGTTCGAATCAGGACGATGTAAAGAGAGTTCGAAAAGAGAGAGAGGCTGAGGAAACAGCAAGAAGAAAAGCAGAGCAGGAAGAGCGTGCGAAACAACTGGAGTGGGAACAGCAGCGGATCAAGGATGCGCAATGGACTCACCAGCAGGCTCAAAAAGTGTCCCAGCGCGACACAGAATTTGACCGTTCTCTGGATAAGGCAGAGAGTAAGTACAAAGAAGGGTTGAAGCAACTGGATAAACAGGCGCGCCTGAACAAGTTGGGACAGAAATACGGGATCTATGACGACCCGGATGGACTGCGAAAAGCTCTCATGAAAGACCTGGAGCAGAATCAGTACACATCCAAACTCTTGATCGAGCAGGCAAACAGATATGATACTGCCGTGAGTGTCGCAGAAGGCATTGTAACTGTTGCAGATTTCAGCGTCAGTGCTCTGTCCAACATATCCGGACCTATGGGACCTGTGGTCAACGACTTGTATGCTGTCGGCAAAAACTTCGGTAGCAGGCTGTCCGAAGCCCGTTACGGAAATGGAGAATATGGCTCCAAATTCTGGCAAGCAGCAGTCGAATCGGTAGTGGACTTGGCTCAGAACCATGCTTCCATAACGGAAGGATCCTTATCAAGCATGGCGAAAGACCTTGGCTTTAATGTGGTATCTAATGTTGGAGGAGAAGGTCTGAAAGCAGGACTGAACAGTTATGTGGAAGGCAAAGACTGGCTGGAGATCGCTTACGACACCGCCAGCGGAATGGGGCAGGGAGCATTCAACAGTGTCATGGA
>JAFUBI010000141.1 GCA_017460285.1 Oscillospiraceae bacterium
ATCTTGACCTTGAGTGTTCTTCCAGGTGATTGCAAATGTGGAAAACCCGTCAACATCAAAACTGGCATCAAGCGACTCCACCTGCTTCTCAGCTGTTTTCACTTCCACCGTGCCTAGAGTATCATCCGTCGCATCCGCGACCAATTCGACTTCATTATCCTCCTTGATGTGGCTCACGCTCACGGTATCCAGATCAACAGAAGCATCCATCTCTTCGAGAGCTTTTTGATCCAAAGATAACTCGATGCTGACAAACCCATTTGGTTCGATCCGTGTATTGTCCGCAATGGTCTCAAAATAGATATCGAAGGCGATCATGCCATCGAAATCAGCTCCGTCTTCTTTAAGAACATCTTCTGTATCCTGATATGCCTTGGAGTCGCTGTAGATCGGTTCAACAACGAGCCTAACTTCCTCATCAAAAACATCAGCAACTGTCGAAGCAGTTACCGTAACACCATCGATCTCGACTTTAAAGGTCAACGTTTCCAACGAGGTCGAATCAGAGATATCCTCCTGGAATAAGACTTCCTCTTTATCCGAATCCTCTTGAGAAATTGAGGTTTCACCTTCACGTGGAATCTCCTCTTCCTCTGAGATCTCATCCTCTATTGGAACTTCGAGATCATTTTGATCCTGAGTCTTTTCCTCATTTTCGTCATCCTGTGTCTCAGAAGGTAGTTCAAGTTCCTCATCTGTCTCTTCTTGAGAAAGTTCAGACAAGATCTCTTCCGACACCTCAAGGACCTGTTCTTCCAACATCAACTCTGTTTCTGAGAGCCCGCCGCTCTCTTCCTCCGCCCTTACACTTACACTTGGTGAAGGAATGATCGTGAACAGCATAATGAAGAGCAAAAACAGTCCCAATACTCTTCTTGTGCTTTTTTCCATTCTCGCCTCCAGGGATCGAATACCGACGATATTCGTATTTTGTTTAATTTCATATCGTTTCCTTTTATATCATATAATTTTATACTATTTCAACTAATATCACATAATCGTAGGTAAAATTACATAAACGTCATATAAATGTGTAATTTCCCTAGAAATAATCGGTTTTCTCGCTCTGTCTCCTTGTCAGATCTAGGCGTTTCGTGCGCAGCGAACTTCGCTGTTCCGGATCTTCTCACAATGAAAAAGCCTCAGCCTTTTGAGCTGAAGCTTGTTGCGTTTTCTATGGCACCATTAGGAAGCTAATGATCTGTACTTTTCTAATTCCGTAAACATTTCGTCGAGCAGAGGCGAATAGTCCATCTCCGTTCTGGCGCGAAGCCATTCGGTCATCACTGAAACAGGTTTCAGAAGATTCGTAAGCGCTACATTGGCAAGAACACCTTTAAGCGCATGAGCGCGCTCAAACCCTGTGTCCAAATCACCTGCTTCCAGGACCTCTTTCAACTGCTCAAATCCTGTATCGGTGATGGCAAGATTTACCATTCTGAGATAGAAAGCCTCGTTATTCAAGCAGCGTTCCAATCCCTCATCTGCGTTGGCTCCTATTTTTTTTATGTTGTCAATCGTTAGCATTTGGTTTCTCCCCTGATCACAGTGTCACAACTCACATTGAGATTAAAAACGTCACTTACAGACCTTCGCTATTCCGCGGACTCTCTCCTTCCATCGGAGGATCCGAATAGAAAGTAAAGCCGTTCCTTCCCCTTTCCTTTGTTCGATACAGAGCCTCATCCGCTATCTTGAAGAGTTCTTTGCCTTCCACTGCTTCTTCATTGAACGCGGCCCCGATACTGAGGGTGATCTCCGGCAAACCATCCTCCACGAGAAGTTTTTTCTTGAGTCGCTCTACCTTATCCAGAATAACGTGCTTCAACTCGGGATTCATCTGCACCATGATCGCTGCAAATTCATCGCCGCCGATCCGGCAGACATAGTCTTCATTTCGGAAACAGGACACAAGCGCAGTAGAGACTTTCTTTAAAACCCTGTCTCCCATCTCGTGACCGTAGTTGTCGTTGAACTCCTTGAAATGGTCGATATCGAAGATGATCATCGCGATGTTGTCCCCCGCGAATTCCTTTCTTTTCTCCTCGAACATCTTTCGGTTGTAAAGACCTGTCAAACTGTCGTGGGAAGCCTCATAAGTCAATTTATCCTGACTCTTCAGATTCTTCTCCAGCATGTTGTTGTAAGCATCCGCCAGATAAACATACTCTGCTGCTCCGTCCAGGGGCAGTTTTTCGTTTTTCTGGATGTATTTGATGCTTCTGCTCAACGGAACGATCAACGTCACTGCGTTCGTGAGGAACATCGCCAGGAACGCAGCCAACATGAGGAGAATCAGAACCCGTTTCCAAAGCAAGAGTCTGTTGGAATAGGCAAATGCGGCATCCTGTTTCTCTCTGCTAGCTTCCAGCAAAGTATCCAGTCCATCGTAGACCTCTTCATTGATCTTAGTCTTGTAGGAGAGATAGGTCTCATCAAACATGAGAGATAAGGCCTTGTCGGCTTGCTCCTGCCGTGTCAGCGCTTTGTCTTCATTCGAAAGGACGACATCACCAAGGTAGTTCTTGATCTCTGCCTGAGAGATCTCATTGCTCTCCGCTGCCAGGCGCATCGCCTGCAGTTCGATCTGCATCAGCTCGTTGGAATATTGCAGAGCTTTTTCCAAAGCTCCGGGGATCGATTCGTTCGAATTATCTGCCCGAAGTGCTTCCAGTGCAGCATCCCTTCGTTTTGCCACCCGCACTTCATCGAAGTAGTTTTCCAAATACTCCAGATCTCCCGTGACAACGAATTCCCTGGCTTGCATCGTCAGATAGTCGGAAGCTTCACGCATGGAAGAGATCGCATTCTGTTCCTGGAGATACTGATCCGAGACAGCCTGAAGTTCGGACATACTGTTCATAGAGACATCCATCGTCCACAGGACAAAGACGCTTAGAAGCAGTGTGACTGCAAACATCATGGCGCTCAATCTTATGATTTTGATCTTTTTGCTCATCGTAGATCACTTCTTAAATAAATAGAAATACAAGGGTTTAGAAAAGCGGTTCCAATAAAAGGGATCCGTCCATACCGCTGACACCGATCGCATAACTGTACGTCAGACCGTCCGCATCGGTATAGGAGAAACCATAGGTCGGCATTTCATTGAAAA